>NZ_JBFTIZ010000177.1:0-8499 GCF_056395165.1 Pedobacter sp. 10L46_2 | reverse complement strand
CCCTGGCACCGTACACGGCGGCTGTACCCGCATCCTTTAAAATAGAAATACTCTCGATATCGGAAGGATCTATATGCGGCAACGTTGCATTAATCTGAACTCCTGCTGCATTAACAGCCTCCTGAGGTACGCCATCAATAACAATTAAAGGCGATGAGTTGGTTGGCGAACTTATTCCCCTGATCAGTAACCTGGAATCATCTCTTCCAGGTTGTCCCGATCCCTGAAAAGCAATTAATCCCGGCAGGCGTCCAACCAGGGAATTGCTAATGTTGGCCGCGGGACTTTGCCTCAACTCCGCTCCGCTAACGGTTGCCACCGAACCAGTAATACTGCTTTTCTTCTGTGCAGAATACCCCAGAACAACTACCTCCTGCAAACTTCCCGGAGCAGCAACCATCGTTACCTTTAGCGAGGTTGAGGTTCCTACAGGCACTTCCTGTGTTTTGAAACCTATGTAGCTAAATACCAGTGTCTGGTTTCCGTCGGACGGGATCGTAATGTTAAAATGGCCATTTAAATCAGTTGCAGAACTGGAACTATTGTCACCTTTAACCATAATGGTCACCCCAGACAAGGGATTACCTTCATCATCCAGTACAATTCCGGTAACCTTAGCATCGGCCTGTTCGCCCGCAATCCCATGACTTTCTGCTCTGGCAATCAGAATTTTATTGTTTACTTCGCTAAAGGTCAACCCATTTCCCCTTAAAATCAGGTTTAAAGTAGCTTTAACAGACCGTGTATCTAAAGGAACGCTTAAGTTCTTTGCGTCTTTGATATCGCTGTTCCTAAAGATGAACCTAAAATTGGTTTGTTGCTCAATCTTCTTTATGGCCGATAAAACCGACTCATTTTTAAGTTCCATGGTCACCTGCACCTGAGCCGAGCCCTGCGCTTTTATATTGGAAGCAAACAGGATTTGGAAGGTTGTGGTTATTAAAATAGTTATAATTAGGCTTAAACGCATAATCTGACGAATTATATATCGCGACTTATTGGAGGCAGAAAAGCATAAATAGCTTTCAGCACCCTCTGCTGGTTTTGCAGAAAATTTCATAATTTTAAATGTTTAAATGATCCTCGAAAAATTGTTTATAACAATTTGCTCCAGTTAGCGCTAGAGCAAAAACAATCAACAGCTCCCTGTTTAGCGACAGGGAGTTTTTCGTCAAATACGCAGGTAGTAAATTTCTCTCATAAATGTTTAGTTAATGGTTTAGGTATATTAAATTGATTAATTATTATTTGCATCCATTACCGGAGATAATGATTTCCCCTGCCTTTTTTTGATATTCTATATGATTGAATGAAGCTATAACCTGCAATATTTCATCCAGACTTTCTCCCTTTAAGAAGGTAGCCGTAAAACGACAACCCTTACTATAATCGTTGGCAAACCTTATTTTTATGTTGAAACGTCGGGCCAGTTGCGCCATCGCATCATCCATGGTTACATCGTCAAAAAACAGGTCATTTTCCTGCCATTCTACAATCCTGCGTGCTTCTACTCCAAGGACTTCGGATTTATTTTGTTTTTGGTTAAAAACAATCTGCTGATCGGGCAGAATAACTCCCAGCGTTTTGTTTTCTTTCTGCACCATCACTTTACCGCGGGTTACAGTTACAATGACATTATTTTCACGATCAACGTACTTAATGTTAAATGCCGTACCCAGCACTGTTGTTTTAATCTTCCCGGTATGCACCACAAACGGTCGGCTGGCATCATGCTTAATATCGAAGTACCCTTCCCCAATCAAAGAGACCTCTCTTGTTTTTTTATTGAAATGAGACGAAAATATCAGGGTACTTTGCTTGTTAAGCACAACCCTACTTCCGTCAGGAAGTGTAATACCCCTGTGTTCAGCAGTTGCACGCTCCGTGATTAAAGAACTTTGGCCATTAGCTGTAAAATGACCTTCATTAACTCGTTTATTTCCAGCAGGTGTGAGGTATAGGAAAACAAAGAAACCAATGACCAGCAGGGCGGCAGCCCATATGACTCTTCGCAGTATAGGCCTTATCTTAATCACCTTCAAAGAGGGGGCAATTTCTTTATCCTTATCGGAGGCCACCACGCGGTCAAAAATCTGTATGGCACTGTTTTTATCCAACACTTCTTCTGTAAAATGTTTCTCCCATTCACTATCCATCAATTCATCGAGTTCRCTAACCGCATTTCCACTGTTAACCAGTGCCATAAATTCGGCATGCTCTTCCTTGGTACAGGTGTGATCGGCATATTTCCGAAACAAATACATTAATCGTTCCTTATTCATGGGGATATATATTTTTCGCAGGGCACATCATCAGGCCTTTAATTAGATGACAACTGGAATTCAAAAAGGGAGTAGTCGAAATAAAAATTATTTTGCCAGGTGAAATAAAATAACCAGCAACAGGGGTAAGTCTGCATGATTGTCCATAAGCCCCCGAATGGTTTTGGTCGCCTCGCGAAGATGCACTTTTACCGTCAGCGGTGAAATGTGGAGGCGTTCAGCAACATCTTTCTGTTTCAACCCTTCCATATGGCACATCCGGTAAATATTCTGTTGCTGAGGAGGTAACTTTTGAATGGCCGCGTTTAACAAAGCCAATGTTTCCTTAACCATAATACCGCTTTCAGTTGTGTTATCAATATCGTTCCACTCCTTCTGACTTATCTCATTGGTCTTAAAGTCAAGTGCCAATTTTTTCAACGCATTAAGGGTAAGATTTTTGGAAACAACCCGTAGGTAAGCTCCGAAATTATTGATTTCCGGAAGTTTGTCTCTTTTTAACCAGATATTGGTAAAAACATCCTGCACAATATCCTCAGAAAGCTGTTGCGATCTTAAAAACCGAAAAGCATAGGCATAAACCTTAGCACTGTAATGATCGAAAATCCGCCCGAACGCTTGCTGATCACCATCAGCAACTTTAGTCATCAATGGTTTGTCATCACCCGGTTCAAAGACTTTAGCTCCCATGTAACTAAGTTATTATTTTAGCCATAAAGTTACATAAAGTTGGTCACAAGTTTTAATTCTTATCAGCTAAAGCGTCTTTAGCATCACAAATCAGAAAGCATTTTAGTAAAAAAAGGTTTTTTTTTGCCGCTTAACTATGGATATTTTTATTAAATCGGATATGCGGTAACATTTTTAACCACTCTTAGCACAAAAGAACTGTTAACTCTGGATACATTAGCTAATTTTGCCAGTTTATCCCGGAGAAAATCCGAATACTCATCCAAATCACGGGTGGCTACCTTCAGAATAAAATCACTATCACCAGACATTTGAAAGCATTCCATCACTTCATCAAATTTAGAAACTTCCTGTTCAAATTGAATCAGAATCTCTGCAGTATGGCTACTCATATGGACATGGGGAAAAGTAATCAACCCCCTGTCTATTTTGTTTCGGTCCAGAATTGCAACGGTACTTTTTATATACCCCTGGTCAATCAGTTTCCTTCTTCGTTCCTGAATAGCCGCCACAGACCTGTGCAGCCGAACCGCCAGTTCCTTGTTGGTAAGGGTGGCATCATGCTGAAGGATTTTTAACAGTTCAAGGTCAATTGTGTCTAATTGCATATCAATAAATCAGTTCAGGTGTAAAAAAAACGCCAAAAGAATATTTACGGTAACCAAAACTAGCAAAAAAACATAAATATATTGATTTTACAAGTAAAAAAACTGAAAATGATCGTATCTATTGTGCATTAAAAGGAGTATATAGAGTTTTGGCAATCACTTCAATAAAAGTTATGCTGGCTGAAACCAAAGAACAAACCTGTTTAAGCACCACCCTGGTAAATAAATTCGACCACCTCTGGCATTTGGTGGGCAACACCCCTATGTTGGAAATCCATTATACTTATAAGGGAATTCCCAGCAAGATCTATGTGAAATGCGAACATTACAATCTTACCGGAAGTATCAAAGACAGAATGGCGCTGAACATCATTTATGAGGCGTATAATCATTGTGCAATAAAACCCGGAGACACCATTATTGAAGCTACCAGTGGAAATACAGGGATTGCCTTTGCCGCTATCGGTAAGGCCCTTGGCCACCCGGTGAAGATCATTATGCCCAACTGGCTAAGTAAGGAAAGAACAGACATCATCAAAAGCCTTGGGGCAGAGGTAGTCCTGATCAGTAAGGAAGAAGGCGGATTTGTAGGCAGTATTAAACTTTGTGAACAGCTGGCTGCCGAGGGTAACGTTTTCCTCCCTCAGCAATTTGAGAACAAGTACAATGAGCAGGCCCATGAAAAAACCACGGGACAGGAAATATGGGAACAACTGCAAACCAGAAATCTGGTGCCGGATGCATTCGTAGCAGGTGTGGGTACAGGTGGAACTGTGATGGGTGTAGGTAAAAGGCTAAAAAACTATCATCCCAGCATCAAAATCCATCCACTGGAACCCGCCGAAAGTCCAACACTGACCACAGGCTATAAAGTAGGGAGCCACAGAATCCAGGGGATTTCTGATGAATTCATTCCGCAGATCGTTAAACTGGACAAACTGGACAAAGTCATCCAGGCTAATGACGGTGATGCCATCATCATGGCTCAGAAACTCGCGAAAGAACTGGGACTCGCGGTAGGCATTTCCTCGGGGGCGAATGTAATCGGGGCAATTAAACTAAAACAGGAACTGGGAGCAGCAGCAGTAGTGGTCACCCTACTTTGCGACAGCAATAAAAAGTACCTGAGTACTGACCTGGTTAAAGAAGAACCTATCAGGGACTTCTATATCTCAACAGATACCATCTTTACAGGTTACGACCCCATCTGCCGACTCAGCTAACACTAAAACAATCAACCAACCAAAAAACACATAAACATGAAAAATCTATTTGTATTTGCCCTGGCGCTTTTTTTAAGCTTTTCGGCCAGCAGCCAAATTCTCAAGCCCGTGAAATGGAGCTATGCAGCCAAGAAAACTTCTAAAACAGAAGCCATCCTCTACCTCAAAGCCACTATAGAAGACCGCTGGCATATCTACTCCCAAAATATGGCAGATGGCGGACCTGTGAAAACAAGCTTTAGCTTTGTACCTTCAAAAACTTACAAACTAAGTGGAAAAACCGTTGAGCCCAAAGCAATTACCAAATTTGAAAAGTCTTTTGAAATGAATGTCAGTTATTTTGAAAAATCTGTCATTTTTCAACAAAAGATAAAATTGACAGGAGCTAAAGCGCTAGTTAAAGGCACCCTCGAATTTATGGTTTGTGATGACCAGCAGTGTTTGCCACCCGAAACTGTTGAATTTTCGATTCCTGTAAGCTAGTCGAAATGAAACCGATGTACTACCCAACCGTCATCAAAACGCTTATGATGACGGTGCTATTTATTATGGCGTCCCTTTATCCTATTTTTTCACAAGAATCGGATACTTCAATGGCTAATGTTGAATTTACCGAGATTGTACCCGACACTACACTTAAGACCGATACATTGACTACTGTTCAGGCAGGGACGGCTGATACTGTAAAAAAAATAACAGCAACCAGCACCCAGGTCAAAACCAGTAAGGCAGAAAAAGAGAAAACATTGTGGGAAACGTTCATTGCAGGATTGGCAGGAGGTTTTCTAGCCTTCCTGATGCCATGCATTTTTCCAATGGTACCACTTACCATCAGCTATTTCACCAAAAGAGCAGGAAGCAAAAGTAAAGGTATCGGTCAGGCCCTGATCTACGGACTGTCCATCATTGTCATTTATGTAGGACTGGGCTTACTGATCACTGTTATATTTGGTTCTGCGGGACTAAATGCATTAAGTGCCAGCGGGTTGTTCAACTTTTTATTCTTCCTTCTGCTAGTGGTGTTTGCGATCTCTTTTTTTGGGGCATTTGAAATTACCCTACCCAGTTCATTTGTAAACAAAATAGACAACAAGGCCGACAACAGTAAAGGTCTTGGCGGTATTTTCTTCATGGCAGCCTCCTTAGCATTGGTTTCCTTCTCCTGTACAGGACCTATTATTGGCACCTTGCTGGTACAGGCCAGTTCCAAAGGCGAACTACTGGCTCCAGCTATAGGGATGTTTGGGTTCGCCCTGGCTTTGGCCTTACCATTTACCTTATCGGCTATATTTCCCGGTGTTTTGAATAGTATGCCCAAATCTGGCGGATGGCTAAACAGTATAAAAGTATGTCTGGGTTTCCTGGAACTGGCCCTGGCCTTAAAGTTCCTCTCCTCAGCCGACCTGGCCTGGCACTGGGAGTGGTTTGATCGGGAAGTTTTCCTGGTACTGTGGATCGTCATCTTTATGCTCATGGGGATTTATCTGCTGGGCAAGATCAAGTTTTCACATGACAGCGATGTGCCCTATGTATCTGTACCACGTTTATTTTTCGCCATCCTGTCCTTTTCATTTGCCTTATATATGGTGTCCGGCTTATGGGGGGCACCTGTCAGCGTATTAAGCGGCCTTGCACCACCAATGAACACCCAGGATTTTATCCTGAGCAGCAATGGAATTGTTCCGGTTACAACATCAGTCAATTTTCCAGCAAAGGTGAAGCATAGTGAATCATTAAAGGCCCCATTGGGTTTTCATCCTTTCTTTGACCTGGAGGAAGGTCTGGCGTATGCAAAGAAGGTGGGTAAACCTGTGCTGCTTGACTTTACCGGGCATACCTGCGTGAACTGCCGGAGAATGGAGGACCTGGTGTGGGTGGACAAGGAGGTCAGTAGGCTGATCAATGAGGAATATGTACTGATCCAACTCTATGCCGACGACCGTAACATTAAGATGCCTGCAAACAAAATCCACTACTCTAAAATTTTAAAACGCAAAACTGAGGACCTTGGCTATTGGAACCTGGATTTCCAGGCCACTAAATATGGTTCAAACGCCCAGCCTTTATATGTTCTGGCAGGCCATGACCTGGTTCCTTTGGTGGAAACACAGGGGGCCAATTTTGATACCAAGGCCTATGCAACCTATCTTAAAAGCGGATTGACAGCACTTAAGAATAAATAAACAAGTCTACTTATAAAAAACAAAATAGGAGTTAATAATTAACCAGGATCGGTGGATGCCGACCTGGTTTACTTACAAAAAAGATAAAAATATGAGATATAAGTTTCTAATAACGTTGTCGCTTTCAGGACTTTTCCTTTGCGCCAGTGCACAACAGGTAAAATTTACCGAATACGACCTGGCAAATGGCCTGCATGTAATCCTTCATCAGGATAAGACTGCCCCGGTAGTGGCTGTATCGGTCATGTATCATGTAGGTTCTAAAGACGAGGATCCTCAAAGAACAGGTTTTGCACATTTTTTCGAGCACTTACTATTTGAAGGCAGTGAAAACATGAAACGTGGAGATTTTATGAAGATCGTTAGCAGCAACGGTGGCCAGAACAATGCAAACACCAGTCAGGACAGAACATTTTATTACGAAGTATTTCCTTCTAATCAGCTGGAACTGGGTTTATGGCTGGAAAGCGAGCGTATGCTCCATCCTAAAATTGACGATGCAGGTGTTAAAACCCAGCGCGAAGTAGTTAAAGAAGAAAAGCGTATGCGTATGGACAACAAACCTTATGGGAAATTTGCGGAAAACATCTTCAGTCATTTGTTTGATGGCCATCCTTATAGCTGGCAACCAATAGGATCAATGGCGCATCTGGATGCAGCAAAACTAGATGAGTTTATTGCCTTTTTCAAAAAATATTATGCCCCTAACAATGCGGTGTTGACCATCGCTGGAGACCTGGACATTGAAAACACCAAAATACTGATTGCCAAATATTTTAACGAAGTGCCTATAGGAGTTCCGGTGATCAAAGGCACTTTCGAACTCAAACCAATCGCTAAACAAATCGTAGATACGGTTTATGATGCGAATATTCAAATTCCCGCGATATTTGCGGCTTACCGTATTCCCGGAATGAAGAGCCGCGAGAACAAAGTCCTCGAAATGGTCAGCACAATTTTATCTGGTGGAGGAAGTTCAAGGTTAAGCACAAAAWTGGTCGATCAGAAAAAAACGGCCCTGGAGGTGGCAGCCTTCAACTACACACTGGAAGATTATGGTGCGTACATTACGCTTGCCCTACCCAACAACAATACTCCTTTAAATGGCCTTTTAACTGATATTGACGCAGAGGTTACCCGATTACAGTCAGATCTGATCACAGAATCAGAATACACAAAACTCCAAAATCAATTTGAGAATGGGTATGTCAGTGCCAATAGTAAAATGATCGGGGTTGCAGAAAGCCTTGCCAACGGATATACCCTTCATAAAAATACGAATGACCTGAATGAGCAGCTGGCTCAGGTGAAATCAATCACCAAAGAAGAGATCAGGGATGTTGCCCGGAAATATTTAACTAAAGATCAGCGTGTAGTACTTTACTATTTACCAAAGAAATAACATGAAGAAGATATTCATATTCGCCGTTTCAGTCCTGTTTACTCAAGCAGCTATGGCACAAAAATTAGATAGAAGTCAAAAGCCGAAACCAGGGCCTGCACCAGCTATCAC
>NZ_JBFTIZ010000176.1:0-10385 GCF_056395165.1 Pedobacter sp. 10L46_2 | reverse complement strand
AAGTTCGACTTTACGCTGTTTAAGTGAGGTAAAAGTTGCAGGAAATGTAAGTGTAGAAGCGGCATTTAACCAGATCTTTGAACCGTCGGGTAAAGCCACCTGATATTGTTGCCCTCTTGCGGTAGTTATACTATTTAATTCAGAATTCTCTATGGCTGTTTTCTGTTCATCATCCTTTAAAGGTTTAGCTTTATAGGCCAATTTCCCGTCTGCAGTTTTGAAAATAGATACATTTGTTTGTTCAGCGATCAGACCTGTTGGCGCATCAGATAAAATTATCTTTTTCCCGTTTGCAAGGGTTAAAGTAGCCGTATTTTGAGCGGGTGCCACATCATTAATGGTGTTTGCTACTATAGAGGCCTTAGGCTCTGGACTGATTTGCTGATTGTAATAAAACAAACCACCACCAATTACAACTAACAAGCATGCAGCGGCAACAGCCGGATACCATAAGCGTTTTACTTTTGCAGGTGCCTTCTGTTCCATCAGCGATTTGTAAATCGCTTCAGTTTCCTGATTCAGCTCATCTTCAGAAAGTACTGGAATATTATCTTTAGAAAAATAATGCAGCCAGTATTTAGCAGTTTGTTCTTCCGCAGGAGTAGCTGTACCAGCACTCACCTTATCCAAAACTTTTTTAATATCTTTCTTTTCCATTGGCTCTTTAGAATATCCGCTGATTTGAATTTGGGATTCTGCTCATTGTTGACATAGACAACTCAGGAACACCAAATGGGGACAGCGTCTGAAATTATTTTTACAAATCAGGAGTTAATGATAAAAATCAAGTAAATAACAAGTCCTAATTTTAGCTTCAAGTGCTTCATTGCCCTTTTCAGCTGGGTATTTACTGTTGATTCCGCAACACCTAAATGTTCAGATATATCTTTTGCAGACATATATTGTTTGCTTCGTAACTCATAAACCTTTCGCATTCCTGGTGGCATTGCCGCTATTTCTTTTTCTATCATTGCAGTGATATCCTTTTCTCTTATCAGAAAATCGGTTTCTTCACTATCAACATCTATATAATGGTTTCCTTCGTCTGCATATCGGCGTAAAACATCTTTATGTCTAAAAACATTGAAAATCTTATTAAGAACAGATTTATAGAGATAACCAGAAAGGGTGGTTTTTAAATCGAGCGTTTCACGATTGTTTAACATCCATGCAAAAACATCCTGCACTATATCTCTGGATTCTTCTTTATTACCAAGTTTGTGATAGGCATAGAGATAAAGGGGCTTATCGTACCTCATGTAGATTTCCCTAAACGCCGCATCATCTCCAGACTTAAATAGCCGGATCAATTCACGTTCGTTATATTTGGTATAGTCTAACATATAAACAACTTCTCTAAAGTTAACTATTATCTGAATACTCAAATCAGAAAATATCCCCGTATTGAGAAAATTACAATCGGTTAATAAGAAAGGGCTCTAGCTGCTGATGGTTTTTAGGGCCTTGATAAGGCCAATCGCTCTATAAACACCCTAGCAAGGCCCTGTCAAAGCTTCGCCACACTTAACTCACTATCAAGTCTGAGGCAGTTTCGGCTCCATTTTTATTTTGTACAGCAGTTACATATTAATTTTAAACCAAATTTTATTTGGAATTGCGATTTCAATCTATATATTTGCATCTCCTCAGGATGCTAGCCATTGTTGATAAGGAACTTAAATAATATTATGAACACAATTTTGAACCATCATTTACATTTGCACCATCGCCAATTGGCGATGTATATGTAATGTTTTGTACTTCAAAACTTGTTTCCGACCTTATTTTCTTGTTCAATTCAATAATAATCAAAAGCACATTTGAAAACACTTAAAATCGCTATCCAGAAATCGGGTAGATTAAACGAAAAATCAGTAGAAATCCTTAAAAATTGTGGTCTATCTTTCGAAAACTACAAAAGCTCATTAATTTCAACTRTTACAAATTTCCCATTGGAAATCCTCTTCTTAAGAGATGACGATATTCCGGAATATGTACAGGACGGAATTGCCGATCTGGGCATAGTTGGCGAAAACGTAATTGTAGAGTCTGGCTCTGAAGTTACTTATCTTCAAAAATTAGGCTTCGGTAAATGCACACTTAAAATCGCAATCCCTAACGAAAGTCACATTACAGAAATTGCACAATTAGAAGGAAAAGCCATTGCAACTTCTTACCCTGTAATCCTTGAAAAATACCTTAAAGATAATCATGTAAATGCTGAGGTTCGTACCATATCCGGATCTGTAGAAATTGGTCCGGGTTTAGGATTAAGCGACGCGATTTGCGATATCGTTTCAACTGGTGGAACATTAAAAAGTAATGGCTTGAAGCCATTCTCAGAAGTGATGAAATCTGAGGCTATATTGATTGGAAAAGAAGGCTCAGAATTATTACCTGAAGTTCAGGAATTGTTGCAAAGGATCCGTTCGGTACTGCGTGCAAAAGAGACCAAATATGTTGTGCTGAATGTGGCTAAGTCTAACCTTAAAAAAGTTGTAGATCTTTTGCCTGGTGTAAAAAGCCCGACTGTAGTTCCATTGTTTGATGAGGACTGGGTTGCTGTACATTCGGTAATTGCAGAGCATGATTTCTGGGAAAAGATCAATAGTCTTAAAGCAGCCGGCGCACAAGGAATTGTTGTTATGCCTATTGAAAAAATCATTGCTTAATCATAAGATCACAATAGAAAAACGCCTATTTTATCATTAACTAATAGTTAAACTTAAAATATAACAACTTGAAAATCTACAGTTATAAGGATTTATCTAAACAAGAGATTGAATCGATCTGTTTAAGGCAGCTGGAAGACGACGCTACAATACAAGACCGTGTAAAAGGCATAGTGGATGCTGTTAAAACCGACGGAGACAAGGCTTTGTTTAGCTTTGCAAAACAGTTTGACCAGGTTGAATTAACACAGCTGTTCATCGGAAAAAAAGAGATTGAAGAGATAGCCGCATCTATTCCTGCAGCTGCAAAAGCAGCTATTGATACAGCCTACCAAAACATCCGAACCTTTCATGCGGCTCAGGCCAATAAAGAAGAAAAGATAGAGACAATGCCAGGTGTAACCTGCTGGCGCGAAGCGAGGGCTATCGACCGTGTAGGCCTTTATATCCCTGGTGGATCTGCTGTTTTACCAAGTACTTTTTTGATGCTTGGAATACCGGCTATACTTGCGGGATGCAAAGAGATTGTGGTATGTTCCCCTCCTCAAAAAGACGGAAAAACAAATTGTTATCTGGCCTATTGCGCTTTGAAATTGGGAATTGAAAAGATCTATCTGGTGGGAGGTGCACAGGCGGTTGCCGCAATGGCTTACGGAACAGAAAGCGTACCTAAGGTATACAAGATTTTTGGCCCAGGTAACCGTTATGTAACACAGGCAAAACAGCTGATACAGTCGACAACCATGACTGCAATTGATATGCCTGCTGGTCCTTCGGAGGTCCTAGTGCTTACAGATGAGACTGCCAATCCGTCATACGTTGCTTCCGACTTACTTGCACAAGCAGAGCATGGAGCTGATAGTCAGACCATACTGGTCTCTACCTCAAACGAAATCATAACTAAAACACTTGAACAAGTTGAAATTCAACTAAAAGAACTTCCACGAAAAGACGTAACTGCCCTTGCAATAGCAAATTCGTATGCTGTACTGGTAAAAGATCTGGAACAAGGTATGGAATTTAGCAACACGTATGCCCCAGAGCATCTGATCCTTTCCACAGACCATTTTGAACCACTTATACCGCTGATAGCTAACGCAGGATCTGTATTTTTGGGTAATTTAACTCCGGAAAGCGCAGGAGATTATGCTTCGGGCACTAACCACACTTTGCCTACAAGCGGCTTTGCAAAAGCTTATTCAG
The DNA here is from genome assembly GCF_056395165.1 of Pedobacter sp. 10L46_2. NCBI lineage: Bacteria > Pseudomonadati > Bacteroidota > Sphingobacteriia > Sphingobacteriales > Sphingobacteriaceae > Pedobacter > Pedobacter sp. 10L46_2. The sequence goes on along the minus strand of NZ_JBFTIZ010000176.1, from coordinate 6,510 downwards.
GTGTTTCACTTGATTCGTTTGTAAAGAAGATTACCTTCCAGCACATCAGCCCTAAGGGTTTAGAAAATATTGGTAACACTGTTGAGGTACTCGCAGAAGCGGAAGGCTTAAGGGCGCACAGAAATGCGGTAAGTATTAGATTGAAAGACATAGTTTAACAAGCCCAAAAATTAATCCCGTTAACATGGATATTAATAAATTACAAAGAGAAAACATTAAAAACCTTCGCCCCTATTCTACGGCGAGGGATGAATATAAAGGGCAGGCCAGCATATTTTTGGATGCCAATGAGAACAGCTATGGCTCTCCATTAGATCAGAATTACAACCGCTACCCTGATCCTTTACAGCTTGATCTTAAAGATGCAATCAGCAAAATCAAAGGAGTTCCAATTGAAAATACCTTTCTTGGAAATGGAAGCGACGAGGCAATAGATCTTCTTTTCAGAGCTTTTTGTGAGCCGGGGATAGATAACATCATCATCCTTCCTCCTACTTACGGCATGTATGAAGTTTCAGCAAACATCAACAATGTTGAAATACGTAAAGTCGATTTACTACCTAGCTTTCAGCTGGATCTTGAGGGCATTGCAGAGGCTATTGATGAGCACACTAAACTGATCTTTATCTGCTCTCCAAATAACCCTACCGGAAACTCAATTATCCGCACAGATATTGAAACCGTACTGGCTAATTTCAATGGTTTGGTTGTGATAGATGAGGCATACATTAACTACGCAAAACAGCGCACATTTATTAAAGAATTAACGGAGTATCCGAACCTTGTGGTATTGCAAACTTTCTCTAAAGCCTGGGGTTTGGCAGCCCTGCGTTTGGGTATGGCTTTTGCCGCCCGTCCGGTTATAGATGTGCTGAATAAAGTTAAACCTCCGTATAATATAAACCAGGCCACACAGGATATTGCTTTGAAAGCTTTGGAGAATATAGAACAGGTAAATGACTGGATTAAAATTACTGTCGAAGAAAGAGATAAATTAAGTACAGATCTGGCTGAATTGGCCATGGTAAAAAAGGTATATCCATCTGATGCTAATTTTATACTAATACAGGTTGATGATGCGTTAAATACATACAACGCCCTGGTAGACCAAGGTATCATCATCAGAGACCGATCTAAAGTATCATTGTGCGAAGGATGCCTGCGCATCACTATCGGAACCACCCAAGAAAACGAAATCCTCTTAAAAGCCCTAAAAACACTATAATGAAGAAAGTATTATTTATAGACCGTGATGGTACACTCATTAAAGAACCCGCGGATGAGCAGATTGATTCATTTGCCAAATTAGAATTTTACCCTAAAGCACTATACTATCTTTCAAAAATTGCAGCAGAGCTGGAATATGAGCTGGTAATGGTTACTAATCAGGATGGTTTAGGCACAGATTCTCATCCTGAGGAGCACTTCTGGCCGGTACATAATTTCATTATGGATACTTTTGCCGGTGAAGGCGTAGAATTTAGTGAGGTAATTATCGACAAAACCTTTGCCCACCAGAATGCAATAACACGCAAACCCAATACAGGACTATTGCAACATTATTTTACCGAGGCCTATGATCTGGACAATTCATTTGTAGTTGGCGACCGTATAAACGACGTTATCCTGGCTAAAAACCTTGGTGCAAAAGCCATATGGATCTGTAATAATGACCAGCTTGGCGCTAATGAAAAGCTTGAAAAGGCGGAGCATTTAACCGAGTATATTGCTTTAAGAACCCAAAATTGGGTGGATATCTATACCATGCTTAAGGCTGGAACAAGAACAATTACTCATGAACGCAATACCAATGAAACAAAGATTAGCATTGGCATTGATCTGGATGGAACTGGCAAAGCTGATATCGATACAGGCTTAAATTTCTTTAACCATATGCTTGACCAGATTGCGCGTCACGGAAGTATTGATTTACGAATCAAGACCAATGGCGATTTGCATATAGATGAGCACCATACTATTGAGGATACTGGTATTGCACTTGGAGAAGCTTTTGCCAAGGCTATAGGTAACAAACTTGGTCTTGAGCGCTATGGTTTCTGCTTGCCTATGGACGATTGTTTAGCTCAGGCAGCAATAGACTTTGGCGGGCGTAACTGGATTGTTTGGGAAGCAGATTTTAAACGTGAAATGGTTGGCGATATGCCTACGGAAATGTTTTATCACTTCTTTAAATCATTTAGTGATGCGGCAAAATGCAACCTGAACATTAAAGCTGAAGGCGAAAACGAGCATCATAAAATTGAAGCTATATTTAAAGCCTTTGCCAAGGCAATTAAAATGGCCATTAAACGTGATGCTGAAAAGCTGGTTTTACCCAGCACTAAGGGAGTATTGTAATTAGATAGCCGTCATCTCGACTTTAGGAGAGATGATGGGAACGAGAAATAAAGAATTGAATAATGATTGGAATAGTAAACTACGGCGCCGGCAACATCTTTTCCCTTACTTCTGCATTGGAAAGGTTAGCTATACCCTTCGGAATGGTAAACACAGAAACTGACCTGGACAAATACACCCACATCATTATTCCAGGTGTGGGACATGCCGGAGCAGCAATGAACAAACTGGAGCAAACAGGGCTTGTTGAGCCAATAAAGGCATTAAAAAAACCGGTACTTGGCATCTGCGTGGGCATGCAATTACTTACCGAACATTCGGAAGAAGGAAATGCCGACATGATGAATATAGTACCTGTTAAAACAAAACTATTCGATAAGAATCAAGGGATTAAAATCCCGCACATGGGTTGGAATAATATAGATCATAAAAACAATTCCTTGTTTGAAGGTGTTGAAAATCTGACACAATTTTACTTTGTGCATTCGTACTTTATTGAATATAACCCTACTTTTGATATCGCGACTGCAAATTATGGAAAACCATTTTCTGCAGCAGTGCAAAAGGATAATTTCTATGGCGTACAATTTCATCCAGAGAAATCTGGTATCGCCGGAGAGCGTTTATTAAAGAATTTTTCAAACTTAAAACAGTAAAATGTACATAATTCCCGCAATTGATATTCTAGATGGTAAGGTAGTTCGCCTTAGAGAAGGTGATTATAACCAAAAAACAGTATATGATGTTTCCATCGCTGAAATGATAGACACTTACCGGTCTAATGGTACAGAATTCATACATATTATTGATCTAAATGGAGCAAAAGGAGATTTCAGTAACCAGGCAGCGCTTTTTGACATCATTAGGAAAACCGACATGCGTGTTCAGTATGGAGGTGGTATCCGCACAATTAAGCAAGTTACAGATTTGCTTGACGCAGGTATTCATCGTGTTATTGTTGGCACACAGGCCATTACCAACCCTGATTTCTTAAAAGATCTTAGTGCTGAAGTAGGCAAAAAATATGACTATGCCAACCGTATTGTTATTGCTATTGACGTATTAGACGAAGTAATTAAATACTCAGGCTGGATGGAAAGTTCACCAATTAAGCTAATGGATTATGTTGACAAGTGCTTACAACTTGGCTTTTTCAGGTTCCTATGTACAGATATCAACAAAGATGGSAAACTAGGTGGCGCAGCCGTAGATTTGTATAAAAAACTATTGGAGCACTCTCCGTTTATAAAACTGATTGCATCGGGTGGTATCAGTTCAATGGCCGACATTGAAGAACTGGCAAACCTGGATATCCGTTCAGTAGTTGTTGGCAAGGCAATATATGAAAACAGGATTTCTATTGATGAAATTAAGCAATGGAATCTGAAGCAAATGACCTCTCTTTAACCGATGTTAAGCAAACGTATTATTCCATGCCTTGATGTTAAAGATGGGCGCACGGTTAAAGGTGTAAATTTTGTTGACCTTAAAGATGCCGGGGATCCGGTTGAACTTGCCTGGCAGTATGCGCAGCAAGGAGCTGATGAACTGGTGTTTTTAGACATTACCGCAACTCATGAAAGACGTGGTACCACGATAGAAATGGTGAAGTCGGTAGCCCGTCAGCTAAATATCCCGTTTACCATAGGTGGGGGTATAACTACCATTGCTGACGCTGAAGCACTATTGAATTCCGGTGCTGACAAGATCAGCATTAACTCTGCGGCAGTCAGAAACCCCTCGTTAATTGAGGATTTAGCTAAAGCATTTGGTGTTCAGTTTGTAGTGGTGGCTGTTGACACTAAACTGGTAGATGGCAAAAATATGGTTCACCTTAATGGCGGACGGTTGATTACTGAACTGGAAACAGAAGACTGGATTCTTAAGGCTGAAAGTTTGGGAGCAGGTGAAATTCTATTGACTTCAATGGATCACGACGGTACTAAAAATGGCTTTGATTGCTTATTACTTGATAAAATAGCACGATCTATCAACATCCCTGTAATTGCCTCGGGTGGCGCAGGGAAGGTTGAACACTTTACGGAGGTATTTTTAGAGACAGGTGTTGATGCTGCTTTGGCAGCCTCGGTTTTTCACTTTGGTGAGATTCCTATCCCCTATTTAAAAAGCGAATTAAAAAAACACAATATACCGGTAAGGTTGTAGCAAAATCTTGTAACTAAAGCGGCCGTCATCCTGAATTTATTTTAGGATACCTGTAATTATACAGGATGTACAAACCCTGGAAGTTTTAATGCTGGGTTATATGAACCAGGAAGCATGGGATAAAACACTTGCAGAGGGAAAAGTTACTTTCTTTTCGCGCAGTAAAAACAGACTATGGACTAAAGGTGAGGAAAGCGGAAACTTTCTTTTTGTAAAGGAAACGCATATAGATTGCGATAATGATACAATTTTAATAAAAGCTACGCCGGTAGGTCCTACTTGCCATACAGGTTCTCGTAGCTGCTTTAAAACTGACTACAACCAGAACTTTATATTTGAGCTGGAACAGATCATTGCCGATCGCTATGAAAACCCTTCTGAAGAATCTTATGTAAATAAGCTTCGTTCAAAAGGGCTCAATAAAATTGCACAAAAAGTTGGTGAAGAAGGTGTTGAAACTGTTATAGCTGCACTGGCCGAAACTGATGTGGATTTCGTTAACGAAAGCTCCGACCTGATCTTTCATTTATTGGTTTTACTTAGAGAAAAGGGCAAAACCCTGGCAGATATCGGCTTAAATCTAAAAGGTCGACATAGCAAATAATTATATGTTAAAGCACTTACATACACTTAGCGGTCATCAAAACCCAATTTATGCACTTGCAAGTCCTGCTGCAAAAGAAGGCTTCTTCTTTAGCGCAGGCAATGATAAAGGCGTAGTAGAATGGTCATTAAAAACAATGACCTTTGTTAAGGTTCTGGTGCCCGTACAAAGCTCCGTATATGCTTTACATAGTTATAAAGATTTACTCTTTATAGCACAAAGAAGTGGGTTAATTCTTGTATTTGACATAAAGCTTGAGAAAACCATTGCTACTTTAAGTCATCACCAAAAGGGAGTATTCGATCTAAAAACCATTGCTTATAAAAACGAACTTTTAAGTACCGGAGAAGATGGAACAGTGGCTGTATGGTCGCTCAGTGATTTCTCATTGCTATATAATTTCCCTGTTTTACACAATACAGTTCGTACCATTGCGATAAGCAATTCAGAAGAAGAAGTTGCTTTTGGTTGTAAAGATGGAATTATCAGAGTTTACAATTCTTTGGATTATAGCTTAAAGATTGAGTTGAGCAGTCATAAACTCCCAATCACTTCATTGCAATATGCTCCGAATGGAGCATCTTTAATTTCGGGTGGCCGTGATGCACAATTAAAGGTATGGAACTTACCAAACTATGAATTGGCAAATAACATAGCAGCACATATGTTCAGTGTATACACTATCGCCTTCCACCCTACTCAGCCTTATTTTGCTACCTGCAGTCAGGACAAGAGCATTAAGCTATGGGGAGCCAATGATTTCAAACTATATAAGATCCTTAGTTTAGAAAAAAATACGGAGGGCCATTTCCATTCTATTAACAAACTCATCTGGAGTTCAGATGGTAAATACCTGATCTCTACAGGCGATGACCGACAGGTAATGGTTTGGGAGTTTAATTCTTAAAGTATACTATTTTTTTAAGGAAAGTTTGTTTAAATTGGAGGCTACTAAGTATAAGTTATGGCCAAAGAACATCTATATCAAACGAGTTTAACATGGACAGGTAATAAAGGTTCAGGAACAATGGACTACCGGTCTTACGAAAGAAGTTATATCATATCAATAGACCATAAAGCGGATATCCAGGGATCATCAGATTCGGCATTTTTAGGGGATAAAACCAAACACAATCCAGAAGATTTGTTGGTTTCATCATTATCATCATGCCACATGCTTTGGTTTTTACATCTATGCTCTCAAAATGAGATCATAGTATTGGATTATACCGACAATGCCGTAGGAAAAATGGCCGAAGAACCTAGTGGAAGCGGTCATTTTACCGAAGTTATTTTAAACCCTGTGGTGGTAATTAACAATGAGGACCACATAGAAAAAGCGAATTCATTACACGAACAGGCAAACAAGATGTGCTTTATTG
>NZ_JBFTIZ010000175.1:0-8563 GCF_056395165.1 Pedobacter sp. 10L46_2 | reverse complement strand
CCTTTGGGTGTTTCAATACGATTATAATAATCGTTTTTTCCTATTGCTTTTTGATTAGCAATCGTATAAACAAGTTGTCCACTCGATGTTTTGGTAATTTGTATACCGGCCTGTGTAGCTATTGTACCGCTAGATGCATCGGTTAAACTAATCTTTTTGCCATTTGCCAAAGTTAAATAAGCCTTATTTCCTCCAGCAGAAATATCCTGAAATAATACTTGTGCAATTTTATTACCATCTGATGTACCATCGTGATAAAAATACAGTACAGTACAGAAAGCTAAAATCAAACAGGCAGCCGCAGCAACTGCTGGCCATAAAAAGCGTCTTCCTGGGCTTTCTGCTTTTCTTTTCTTCTGAATTTCGTGCCACATTTCAGAGCTAAGCGCATCCAGGTCCGTTTCAGAAAACTCGGAATCATCATCCTGGTGAAGTTGGTGCAACCAGTATTTGGCAATCTGCTGTTCTTCAGCCGTTCCATTTCCTGAACTCACTTTATCTAATATGGCTTGTATGTCTTTTTGCATGGTCTTTTATTCCCGGTTTAACCCTTATTAAAGACTAAGACGATTCAAAAGAAGCCATTAGGTACAACGACAAAAAAAAGATTTAAAATAAATCAAAAACCGACAGTTACGAATAAAACTATAATACCAAGTTTAACTTTAAGGTGTTTTAGTGCGCGCTTCATTTGGGTTGAAACGGTATGTTCTGAAAGGCTGAGTTCCGTAGCAATCTCTTTAGTACTTAGAAAGTATTTCTTCTTCAAGGTATAGATCTCACGCATTTTGGGAGGCATCGTTAATATTTCCTTTTCTATTAGCAGTGCAATATCTTTTTCACGGATTAAATAATCTGTGTCCTCATTACTTATCTCAACATAATGTTTTCCGCTATCCACATATTTTCTAATGATACCCTTATGCTTAACCACATCAAAAATTCGATTAAGTACCGATTTATAAAGGTAACCAGACAAGGTTGTGTTTAAAGAGAAATCTTTGCGGCTATTCCACAACCAAGTAAATACATCCTGAACAAGGTCTTTTGCTTCTTCCCTATTCCGTAATTTCTTATAAGCATAGATCAAAAGAAGTTTATCATAACGCAGATAGATCTCCTTAAAAGCAGCATCATCGTCATCTTTTAATAAGAGGACAAGCTCCTGGTCAAAGCATGTGCTGTAATTGATCATAAATCCTTATCCCCTTTTCGAATCCGAGTTCGTTTTAAACTCAATATTAATAAATTAATTTGAAAAGAATTGATAAGCGACGAAAAATCGTGCTTACCAATTCTGTGGACGCTAAGGGGAGCGAAATTTAATTTGGTGTTTCCGCTTTATTCTTGAAGAGAATTATAGTTATAAGGAATATAATTTTGCCATTTCCAAGGGGTATATTTATCGGCAATGGCTATTTCAAGTATATCCTTAAAAATACTTTCTCCATTATCACTATTGCTCATTATAACTATGCCGGTGCCGGTTTCAGGAAAAACAATACAATAATGCTGAAATCCGTCACCGTGGCCTTCCTTAAAGGCACCCCAGCCATAAGGCGATTTAAGTAAACCCCAACCTAGTCCATAACTTAAGGATATCCCGTCGTTAGCACTGGTGTCTTTTTGAGACAATGGCCCAAATTGGGTAACAGACCGCAAACGGAACTGTGGGCGGAACATCTCTTGTTGTGATTGCTTCTTAAGTGCATGGCCTTGCAGTAATGTTTCTACAAATTTAGAATAGTCATCAAGTGTTGTTTCAAGAGTACTTGGAGAACGTGCCTCATTATCTTTGTCTTTCTCATATGCTTTGCCCTCCTGGTTATATCCAAGTGCATAATCGGTTTCAAATCGCGGTAACCAGGTATAAGCAGAGTTCTTCATATTAAAAGGGACAAATATTTTTTCCGTCATAAGTTGCGCTAAAGATTTTTGAGTAATTTTCTCAATTATTGTTTGCAAATAAACCATTCCTTCGCCCGAATAACTATATCTGCTGCCAGGCATAAACGCAACCCGTAACTTTTGGTCGGAATTATCCCATCGCCAATTTGGAAATCCAGTAGTATGATCCAGACACATTCTAGCAGTGATACGCTTATAAAGCGTATCTGTTTTAAGATCGTTATAATTATCCTGCCATTTGGTTTTTTGAGGATATTCGTAGATGGGTTTTGGTAAATAATCCTGTAGTGGCTTGTCCAGATCGATTACTCCTTCTTCTACCAGTTTTAACACCAATACTGTAAATACGGTTTTACTTAAAGATGCACCGTAAATGCTCATAGAAGGGTGTAACTTCACCGCGGCATCATTGCCAATACCAAACCCCTCCTTATAGACTACTTTATTTTTATTGAAAATTGCCAGCTCAAGTCCTTTAACTTTGGCCTTGTCCATTAAGAATAAAATTTTGTTTCGAAGTGAATCAACACTAATCGAGGTTCCATCAATCTTTTTAATCTGCTGAGCCTTTAAAACTGGACTGCTAATAAAAAGCAGAAAGGCTATCATTGCCGGATATGACTTATTCATAAGCTATTATTTATTCAAAAGTATATGTTCTATGCTTCCTTTTGTCTCCTAACAATGACATTTGTTACAAGTTTATTTTTTAATGTTCATGTTCCCCTTCATGCACTGGGTGCAATTCGAATTTTAAATCCAAATCGTTAGCCCCCGCAAACTTTGAGGCAAAATTGATATCATTCCAGTTCGCTGCCGTGATGCTGGCCTTTACTCCCGGATTAAGGTGGCGAAGTACATAACGGAAGGTAAAGCCTGTTTCTGTATGCTCATCAACCGTTAAATATCCCATTACTCCAACATTTATTTTCTTATTCTCCTTATCCCTATCGGCATAAACATAAGTTAAAATGCCATCGGGTGCACCTAATATAAATGCCTGATGGATGTTGTGTTTTTCTAGAAATTCCTGCTGCATTTCACGATTCGCAAAATCAAATGATTTAAGTGTTAGTTTGTAGGTTTTACCTTCTGTAAGATGGAGGTGTGTACCTATAGGAGGCAAGCCTTTACTATCAAAAGTTATAATGGTTGGCTTTGCTTCGGCAATAGGGTTATAATGATAATGATCCCCATGTTCCTCGCGTTCAACTTCAAGAAAAGTAAGTTCTGCTTTGCCAATCTCTTCTTCCGGCACTTCTGGCTTGGGATCCTTCTTACAGGCATTAAATGTGAGTGCGATAAGCGCTACTAAAATTGCTAATGAGTAATTGCGTAATTTGTTCATAATTGTAAATTATTATATGTAATTGATAAGATTTATTCGGTTAAAAGTTATAGGCAAGTCGTATGGTGATATTCCTTCCCATATCATGAGTATAGTATCTGTATCGATTCATATACTCCTTATAAAGGGTGTTAAATAAATTGTCTACACTAAGATTTAAGCCCAGCTCTTGCTCCCCAACCTTAATCGTTGTTCCGCCTGAAAGCTGAAAAAGATGATAAGCTCCTGGGGGAGTGGCATAGTCGCTTTCGGGCTCATAACGGGTTTGCCGACGAACGAAGCTGTGTCCTGCCTGTATCCAGGCACTATTTAAGTTCTTAAATTGAAAATCGAGATGAATATACTGATCTACCCTGTCCGACGGGATGTAAGGCAGATATTTACGATTACCAAGATCTCGCGCCCTGATTAGTGCAGCATTGAATTTATAGGACAGCACCTCAGAAAAGCGATAAGTACCTGAAAGGCTTGTACCAAAAAATGATGCATTGGTTTGTTTATATCTGAATATTGGATAGGTACCACTTACAGTTTGTCTGAAAGTTTTATCAGGTTCAGAATAGATGTAATTATTGATATACTGAGCATAGGCATCAAGGGTAAAATTTAGTTTTTCTCTGTAATATTTTAAAGCGTTTATCCATTTGTACCCCTGCTCTGTTTTAATGTTAGGGTCGCCTATTTCATATAATCCGGCACCATGATGCAGTCCGTTACTAAACAATTCATTGGCAGTAGGTGCTCTCCAGGCTAAACCTAAGTTACTGCCTAGTTGCCAGTAAAGGTTAATTTTCCAAAGTGTCCCAAACGATCCGGTAATATTATGAAACCTGCTCTGCCCACCGTAGTATTGCTCTGTAATCTCTGAACTTTCATCACCATTGTTAGCGTACCTATATCCCGCAGCGTCAAATAGCTTAAAGTCGTATCGTAGTCCACCTTCAAACTCAAAGTTATTTTTTAACCAACGCTGAATCAGAAAAATACCGCCGGTAAAACTATCGTAGTTTGGGATAAATGTATTTGCCAATGTTCCGGGAATGTTATTGTTCACCTGAAAAATCCCATTGAAGCCATATAAGCGTTTTGTTCCGTTCAGGTTTTGCTTTTCAAAAACCATGTCCAACGTATGGGTATTCAAAATCAGATCTGTAATAGGCAATGCTTCCCTATCACCCCTCCTGAAATCATACTCTTTACGCTGATTCTTTTGAAAACCATACGTTATATCTAAAGACTGTCGATCAATAAAGTCATAGTGAGCTTTAGCTTTGAATAAATCATGTACAACTTTTTGGCGTGGAGCAGAAATGTTATACGTAAATCCATAGTTCTCCAGTGGCCTGCCTATTGCTATTCTGGCATCAATATCTTCCCTTGTGCCTACATGCACGCTATATAAAATACCTAACTCAGTACCAAAGCGACTATAATAAACTTCATATAAAGCCTTTCCTGTATGATACCCTGCTGCTGCTGAATAATTTAACTCCTGAACTCCGGTATTACCAAGGTAATACTCGGCTGAGCGTACATTACCCGATTTTTTAAGTGTTCCCTGTAATCGCCAGCCAAAGCCTGGTAATGATTTTAATCCACCATTAAGCATTCCAGATGTGGTACCCAATCTGCCATTTGATGCGCCTATAAGGTTAAGCCCTCCTGATATACCAGCTGAACTGGGTAAAGAAGGAGGTTCTACTATAATTACTCCTCCAATTGCTTCAGCTCCATACCTTACTGACTCTGCTCCTTTTATCACATGAATTCTGCTGGCAAGAAAGGGGTCTATTTCGGGAGCATGTTCCAGGCCCCATTGTTGAGCTTCGAGCCTGATTCCATTATTTAGGATCAGTATTCTGTTGCCGTGCATTCCTTCTATTACAGGCTTGGAAATGGTTGAGCCTGTTTTTAATATACTTACCCCCGGAACCTCTTTAATGGTTTCAGCCAGTCCAGAGCCTTTGGTTTGCTGAAGTTGTTTTTCTGAGAGCGTTACAGAAATACTGGTTCTGCTAATGGGCCTCACCTTATCCACAATACTCACTTCTTTCAGTTTAATCGAATCAATTAGAACTTGAGCTTGTGCATATCCGGAAAGCAAAACGATAAAAGCAGGAATTAAGAGTAATCTTCTCAGCATAAAAAAAAGGTTTTAAAGGACCCTTTCAAAGGGATTTTCAAATTTCTCTCCCTGCCAAAAGCAAATCAGCTCTTTATGGTTCAATAAACACGAGGTTAGTTCATCATTCAATTGGTCTTTATCCATATCTTGTCCAATAAGAACAAGCTCGTTTAAACGATCTCCAAAACCCATATCCCATCTGCTTTCTATGTCTTGCCGGTTTTCCAGGTAATCTGTATAGCCGAGTCTTTCCTGCAAAGGCATACTTGCCCACCAGTTTCCTGCATTTTCGATTTTAAGGGAGCCTCCTGCCTGGGAGAAGTTGAGTGCATAATCTGGCAGAGCCGCAATCCAAAACAGACCTTTGGTTCTTAGAATGTTATTTGGAAAATCTACATTTAGATAGTTCCATAGACGCTGTGGATGAAACGGTCTTGATGAGCGAAACACGGTGCTACTAATACCATATTCTTCTGTTTCAGGCTCATGAATTGTATCTAATTCCTTAATCCAACCCGCGCCTTGCGATGAGGTTTCAAAATCAAACAATCCTGTATTTAGGATTTCTTTAAGATCAATTTTACTATATACACTCTCTATTTGTTTTGCAGAGGGATTAAGTTTTCTGATCACGGCCCTTATCAGCTTCAGATCTTCTTCACTAACCAGATCGGTTTTATTAAGGATAATCACATTTGCAAACTCAATCTGATCGATCAGCAAGTTTACAATAGTTCTGCGGTCTACCTGGTCATCAACCCAGTCTCTATCCAGCAAAAGTTCATCAGTCCCAAAATCCTTTTTAAAATTATAGCAGTCTACCACCGTTACCATTGTATCTAGTCTGCTAAACTTATTGAGGTCTATGCCCAGGTTTTCATCTACATAATTAAAGGTCTGGGCAACCGGAATTGGTTCAGAAATGCCTGTGCTTTCAATAATCAGGTAATCAAAGCGATCCTCTTTAGCCAGTTTTTCAACTTCGGTAATCAGGTCTTCTCTTAACGTGCAGCAGATACATCCATTACTCATTTCCACAAGCCGCTCTTCTGTTCTTGATAGTTTATGTTCGTTCTGAACAGTTCTTGCATCAATGTTGATCTCGCTCATGTCATTCACTATCAGCGCAACTTTTAAATCCTGTTTATTATTAAGGATATGATTTAATAAAGTGGTTTTACCGCTACCAAGAAATCCACTAAGCACGGTTACGGGTAATTTTCTCTGTTCCATAAATGCAATTGTGTTGCAAATATATTTTATTTATTATTACAAATGCAACAAAATTGCGTTTATATTTGTAATCACAATTCAAAACCAGTTGAAACGCGTACAAAAAATATATTTAAACAATATGAAGCACTTTATTAAATCCGAAAAATTAGACCAGTTGGGGATGACCGCCTCCTTAGCCTGTGCAATTCATTGTGCAGTGTTGCCCTTCGTGCTTACTACATTACCATTGTTTGGCCTTAGTTTTTTAGCCCATAGCTGGGTAGAGATGACCATGATAGGCTTATCACTCTTTATTGGCGTGTATTCACTAAGTACCTCCTATCCTAAACATAAAAGACTATTGCCTATTATAATTCTGGTAATGGGTTTTGCAATGATAGCAACAGGGCATTACCTAATAGAAAACATGGAGGCTGTATTAATCCCGACGGGAGGTTTTACCATTGCCTTTGCACATTATATAAACTGGAAATACAGCCGCAGCTGCTCACATAAATAAAATTGCATTTGCTAACTTTACAAACCACAGAAGTGATGAACAGAAAAATAATATTTGGTGCGTTTTTGCTTTTTATAAGCATGATAAATCCAGGTTGCAAACATGATAAAGTAAATGGCAGGCAGCTTTACATGAACTATTTAAAAAGCCACATTAAAAATTAAGATTAAGTATGATTGCATTAAATGCGGTAGCTCATAACTATGAGAATGGCCATAAAATAGGCTTTAAAGACTGGCAGGTAGATGATGGATCTCAATGGTTACTGCTTGGTGCGTCGGGAAGTGGTAAAACTACATTGCTTCATATCTTAACAGGAATTTTAAAGCCCCGGCAAGGTAGTGTTGTTATTAATGGCACTTCTATTTATGATTTGTCTTCAAAACACCTGGATCAGTTTAGGGGCAGAAACATTGGGATCATTTTCCAGCGTCCACACCTTATAAAAAGTCTTACGATAAAGGAAAATCTTGTTATGGCGCAAAGTTTTGCAAATCTTCCAACCAACTTAAATAGGGTACAGGAAGTTTTAGCTTCTTTAGGCATAGCGGATAAAAAGGATGCCTATCCAAGTGAGCTGAGTCAGGGACAGTTGCAGCGTGTGTCTATTGCAAGGGCGGTAATTAACAGACCAACATTACTGATCGCAGATGAACCAACGTCAAGTTTGGATGACAAAAATGCCGTAGCAGTGCTGGAGCTTTTAATAGACCAATCGGGCATTAACCAGGCTACACTTATTGTGGCTACACACGACAAAAGAGTTAAAGACGCGTTTACAAACACCTACGAATTATCATGAGCCCTTTAAAGATAAGCTGGAAAAGCATCTGGTCTAAACCATTATCATCAGTATTGAACATTATCTTGATTGCTTTTGGAACTGGTATATTAACCATACTGCTACTTGCTTCAAAGCAAATTAGTGATAAGCTGGAAAACAACTCTAAGGATATCGACCTGGTAGTAGGCGCCAAAGGGAGCCCCTTGCAGCTTATATTGAGCAGTATTTATTACATCGATTTCCCTACAGGCAATATCCCTCTAAAAGAGGCTCAGGAACTGGCTAGAAGTCCTTTTGTTAAAAAAGCAGTGCCATTAGCCCTTGGAGATAATTATAATGGCGTCCGTATTGTGGGCACCGACAGTAATTTTGTTGGTATTTATAAACTTAAGGTTAAAGAAGGTAAATTCTGGCAAAGCGATTTTGAAACCACTATTGGAAGCTCCATAGCTAAAAATCAAAAGCTTAAAATAGGTGATACTTTTTATGGCGCACATGGTCTTACAGGAAGTACGGATATCCATAAAACCCATGCCTATAAAGTTGCGGGCATTTTAACACCACAAGGAAATGTAACAGACAATCTGATATTAACGAACATTTCGAGCGTCTGGAAGATGCACGATCACGAGGAAAAGGAAGAACATGATCATGATTCAACAA
>NZ_JBFTIZ010000174.1:0-10242 GCF_056395165.1 Pedobacter sp. 10L46_2 | reverse complement strand
AATTGGAGATATAGAGTTAAAATATTCCAATACTATCGAGATTAAAAACCCAGCTTATAAGATCAATTTAATATTTGATGATAATAAATTATTTTCGAGTATGTATGTTCTAAAGAAAGAATAATCTG
Source organism: Pedobacter sp. 10L46_2 (assembly GCF_056395165.1). Taxonomy (NCBI): domain Bacteria; kingdom Pseudomonadati; phylum Bacteroidota; class Sphingobacteriia; order Sphingobacteriales; family Sphingobacteriaceae; genus Pedobacter; species Pedobacter sp. 10L46_2. The sequence goes on along the minus strand of NZ_JBFTIZ010000174.1, from coordinate 10,114 downwards.
TTGTATTTATGGTGAATAGCTATTTATACCTTGCTTCGGGTCCTCCTTTAAAACTGCCGTATAGCCCTGAGACTGTTTTTGTGGTCTAATAACTATTCCCCAATTGCCCCAAGTTCTTTAATGACCGGTGTACCTTCCGAGTTCAGCAAAATGAGTTTAATCTTAGAAAACCTGGAAGGCTTAGTCAACATTTCAATTCTTTTATGCCCAACCGAACTACCGCCGCCAATTGTTTTCCAGTTTTGCCCGTTAAACCCTTCTAAGCGGTATTTCCGGATTCTTTCCCCTTTTGCGATGTCTTCTTTAATCACCACCCCTTTCAACAACTGTTTCTTGCCAAGATCCAGTAAAATCTCCTTCCCGCGTCCTGAGGATGTTGCAATTGGGCGATATTTCACTTTTACTGCATCACCAAAATCTTTTAGCAATGCTATATCTTTCAGAGGAACCAGTCCGCTGCTATCCACTACAATCCCAATTAGCATGTTGGAATTACGACCTACACTCGTTATATAATTATCCAGGAACTTTTCTTTACTAATCATGTCCTGAGTGTCGTCCACCCAGAACCACCCACCCTGGAAACCACCAGTTCTCAATGGAAAATCAGTTTCACCCGGACACCAGATTTTACCTCCCGGAACACCGGAGAAATCATTCTCCTTAAATCCTTTAGTGGCATCAATACCGTTGGTGGTACTCCAATTGGGATATGGCGCTAATCCATCTTCGTTTCCAATCCACCTTATCAGGTTTTTAGCGGAGGCTGGACCCTGAAAGACAACCGCATCAGGCTGGAGTTTTTTAAGCAAAGCGTCTACATCAGGACCACCTTCACTAACTGGTATCACTCCTCCATCGAACCAAATTTCGAAGAGCTTCCCATAATTAGTCCATAATTCCGTTAGCTGCTGTATTACAATCTCATTATATGTTTTTTGGTCAACTGGTCCGCCCTTCTGAACAACACCGGGATTATCGGCCCATAGATAACCATTGGTCGATGCACTAGCATAAATACCCGGACGCACGCCATATTTCTTACAGGACTCGACGAAATCCTTCACCAAATCCCCCTTACCACTTTTCCAGGAACTATTTTTTACACTGTAGGCGTGAGCAGCTGTGGGCCATAAGCTAAAACCTGACCCATGCTTTGCTACAAGCACCGCGTATTTTGCGCCCCCAGCCTTAGCCGCGGCAATCCACTGATCTGTATTTACTTTCGAAGGGTTAAAAACCGATGCTGGAGGATGCGAACCGTAAACCCGCCAATTGTAGTTGGGCTTAAAAGTGGGCATATCGAAGTGGAAGATTGCACCAATCTCTGCATCCGACCACTCCTGATGCGCGAGAGTTGGTAAAGCTAACTTGTCCTGAGCCGCAACAATAATACTACTGAAGGTAGCAAAGCCAAGCATTGTTGCTTTCAGCAAATGCTTTATCATGGTTTCATTTTTCATTTAGTTGGGCTTGTGACGTCATTAGTTTAACCAATAAATTTATTCGTTAGCATCTTGAATAGGAGTAGCCCCCTTTGACATGGATTTTTAAAACTAATCAGATGTGCTTACCTATAGAAATAGGATAATAGATTTGGTTTGAATTATGTAACTTTGTATTATGGCACATACGGAGACACTTGAGGATTTCTACAAGAAAAAGTTTAATTGGTTACCAGATAATCTCAGTCAGGATATCGGACACTTTAATGTATTCAGATCAGAGGACTGTTACCTCCCCGGCGCCAAGCCTGTTCAATATAGTCGCCGGGACTTCTACAAGATCAGCCTTTTCAAGGGTAAGGGGGTTATTCACTATGCCGATAAAAGCATAGAAATGGATGGAAGTGCATTGGTCTTCTTTAACCCAGTTGTTCCTTATACTTTTGAAAATCTAAATGACAAGCATTCGGGCAGATTTTGTATTTATAAGGAGTCTTTTTTTACTGAGATGTTGCGCAGCAATGTTCATCAATTGCCGATGTTTTCTCCTGGAGCGAATCCTGTTTATGTACTTAACGCTGAACAGGAAACAGTTGTATTAGCTTTATTTGATAAGATGTTGGCAGAATTTAATTCCGACTATATTTTTAAATATGACTTACTACGTAATTACGTCACTGAGTTGATTCACTACGCTTTGAAGATACAGCCTTCTAACCGCCTCTATCAACACCCGGATGCCAATTCACGTATCACCGCTATATTTACAGAGCTTCTTGAACGACAGTTTCCCATCGAATCGCCATCACAAAGATTTGGTCTGCGCTCTGCTAAAGATTTTGCTGATCAACTATCCGTACATGTTAATCATCTTAATCGGGCTGTCCGTCAGACGACTGGAAAAACAACTACGGATCATATTATGGAGCGACTGACCAGCGAGGCCAGGGCACTTTTGCGCCACACGAACTGGAATGTTTCCGAGATAAGCTACTGTCTTGGATTCGAAGCACCCACACATTTCAATAACTTTTTCAAAAAGCAGACCAGTACTACCCCTTCGGCATTCCGACATGTTTGAATTTCGTAATGATCGGTTTGATCGACGTATACGCTCAGGTGATGTTTCGCTATATATTTGTATCGTAAAAACAAACGAAATATGGAGAAAATCAGAACTTGGTTTATTACAGGAGCTTCCAAAGGATTTGGGTTAAGCCTGGTAAAACAATTACTTCAAGCGGGTCAGAATGTTGCAGCTACCTCCCGCGATTTAAAGGCATTGGTAGATGCCGTCGGTGTTACCGCACCAAACTTTCTACCGCTGCAAGTAGAACTGAGTAATGAAGACAATGTTGGTTGCGCCATCCATCAGACAAATGTAGCCTTTAGTAGTATTGATGTTGTAATAAATAATGCAGGCTATGGTATTGGAGGAAGTATCGAAGAATTAAGTGATCGTGAAACCCGAAATAGCTTTGAAATAAATGTCTTTGGAACGTTGAACGTTATCCGAATGGTAATGCCTTACATGCGCATTCAAAAGTCGGGACATATTATTAATATATCTTCGATAGCAGGTATAACGGGCACAAGCGGCTGGTCAGTTTACGCAGCTACAAAAGTTTCGGTGGTTGGATTGTCCGAGGTTCTTGCACAGGACGTTGCTGAATTCGGAGTTAAAGTAACAGTGGTGGCGCCTGGTGCATTTCGTACTAATTTCCTAAATGAAGATTCAATCAATATCGCGCAACATACTATTCCGGAATACACTGAAGTACATAACGCGCAGAAGATGATGCTGCAAAAAGCTGGAAAGCAAATTGGGGACCCTGAAAAGGCAGCAGAAGCCATCATTGAGATAGCTCATTTAGAAAACCCTCCGCTTTACCTGTTGCTTGGCGAAGATGCCTACAATCGTGCCATGACTAAATTGGAAAAGCTGAAAAAGGATTATTTACTCAACGAAGAGCTATCGAAAGCTATGGCTTACCATGGATGATCAGCTAATTATAAAGGGGGGGTGGATGCAGAGTTTCCATTTATAATTTTATTTTAATAACTTCCAAAAGTGATCAAAATGACACGGAATCAAATGTATCCCACTTTGCATTAGTTTTTATGAAAATACAGCTCCTAAATAAAATGACAGTTTTTTTTGCTTTAGGTCTGCTATCATTGCTGGGAATAATTGTTTCTTCAATAATCTTGACAACTCGAAACGGAATGAACGAAAGATTACAGGGCTGGGTAAACTTGCTTTGGCTGCCAGTCCCTATTTTGATCATAATTATTGACAGAATTTGCTTGAAAAAATATGGCGTAAAAAAATCAAACAAAATTCAGCTCTATATTTTAGGCGCCTTAATCTTACTCTTTATACTGAATTTATTTAGATTACAAATACAAATATAGACCATCATAAAAAGTAAGCACAATAAAAGCACATTTTCCACGCTATATTTGCATTATGAATTTACAAATGCGCATCACTTTTGATGAAAAGGACTATACCTATATTGTTTTAACGAAAGGAATAACAAGAGAAACTAATACAATCAGGATTAACTTAAAAGATATGGAGTATCAACTTGCTTGCAATTCAAAGGGAGATTGGGATGTTGTTGATGCGACCGTAAACGATCATCCTGAACTCCTCAAAGCTATAGGAAGAAATATCAAACTTCGGTATAGGCTATAAACCGTATCAAATAAAAACTTACTGATCTACAGCGGTAAAGGTGTCGGATTTTTTGAAACTTTCTTTTCTTAACAATCCCTTATACTCCTCCAGTAAATTAATATACTTACCCATCCAGTAAAATGCCAGATCTGCAGGCATTTGCTCTGCGTTTCGAACCTGAGCATTTAATTCTTGTTCAGGTTCAAAACCGAAGAATCCACTTTCGAAATGGGGATGAAAGTCATAATTTATAATCCTGCCTATTTGTAGGATCAAATCTGGGTGAAGGTCATTCTTGGTGAACCAGTTGTACAAGGTGCGTCTGTTCACATGTAAGCGTCTGGATAGCTCAGTGATGTTAATCTCTTGTCGTCGAATTGCCAATTCAACGATCTCTCCGGCATTGTATTCCATATTTTTCTACCATTATATCAGATAATCTTTGTTTGAATAGATTTTTTCCCTATTCTACGAAGTTAAATGTTCAACAAATAGCAGCCAATACGGAAAATACGGAGATTTCAAGACTAAACACGCGTATTTCCCGCAAGTAAATAGCCAAACCACGCACTATAACTGAGTTTATCAAAAAATATGTGAAACCGCCAAAAAAAACTATCTTGAGTTTGTTTTAAAACAATTAACCAGATATGAAACTCCTAAGATTCTATTATTTTACATTCCTTTACCACTACCGGAATAAGCCTGAAAGCTGGGTTGGTGACTTCAGAAGTGTGCTATTGGTAGAACTCAGTATATGCTGGCTGATATTGAGCCTCTGGCTWTTAGCCGATCCTGGATTCTGGTCAATGGGATCCTGGACCAAGCCACTTGTACTGGGCGTAAATATCATCATCCAGATTATCCTTCAGCGGTAATTAATGAATAAGGGCAGGAGCGAGCTGATATTTCAGGAATTTAAAAGTCATCAGCTAAATAACCAAACAAACAGGGCAATCTGCTGGGCAATCTGGGCAGGATCTTTTATCCTTTTTATAGTATCAGCCGCACTGCAATAAATGTATAACTATTACCTGGATAATCCAATTCATAAGGCTTAACAGTTATACGGGACAACCTTTAATGTCATCAGGTGTTCCCGACGACCGTTTAAGCGAAAATATGGTCTGCAAAACAACTGAAGCCATCACGAACAGTAAGCCAATATAAAAGGAAACGCTTAGCTCTTTGCTTTCGTTAAAGAACAGAAAGGCAAGTATGATTGCGTATACGGGCTCAAGGTTAAAACTTAAATTTACTGTAAATGCCGAGATGCGTTTTAAAGATTCTGCAAAAAGCACATAAAGTCCTACCGTACAAAAAGAAGCAAGTAACAACAAGTACCCGGTATCTTTTAAGCTCGGAAGGAGGGATGGTGCTGGAAAATAGTGTAGGTAAAAGGGAAGTGCTATACCTAAAGCAATGGTACCCCCAATCATCTGGTAATAATTGATGATCCTGCTGTCGTATTTTCTAACTAGCCGCTCGTTATAAATGGTGTAAATGGCAGCGAAAGCAGAAGAGAGAACACCCAGTCCTATTCCTAGCTGATAAGAGGAATCGAAATGGAAGATCAGGGCAATGCCAGCCAATGTGAGCAGACTTAATAAAAGCTCAGTTAGATTGAACTTCTGCCGGTTAATTATCGGACTGAAAACAGCGGTGAAAAAGCTGGTTAGACAGTAACAGACTACACCTATGGACACATTGGCGTACTTGACACTGGCGTAAAAGAATACCCAGTGTATGGTAATAAAAAGCCCGATTTTTGCAATATCAAACTTCTGTTTAGAAGTCACGCTGGTCTTTGTTTTAAACAATTTTAAAACCAGTAACAGGATAATAGAGGAGAAAAATACCCTGTACCAAACCAGGAGTCCTTCGTTAAGGGAAATGAGTTTACCGAATATGCCGGTGAAACCCGCGAGTAGTACAGCAAAGTGTAATACCAAATATGATTTTTTCATAAAAGAATTGTCTGTCTGTTCTTAAAAACAGGAACTAAAGATTAATAAATAAACGAAATGCGTAACCCAGGATTCAACGTGCTGATCAACTGATCCGCAGAACCGTAAGTTCACAGTGCATGTTAATTATTAAGGTGTAGGAGGAGGAAGACAACTCTTTCTGTTCATATCGATAATTTTAAACGAAACTAATCAAAATATTTTGAAGTCATAACAGATTTGGAAAGATAGGTTGTGCGCGAGGAAGGCGAATCTGCTACTGTAAAGGAAATGACTTTTCTTATCATAGGTTAATATACCTTAGTTTTCGGAGACGTAAATTTGAGTGAATTAAAACTAGGCGGATAAAATGGAAATAGGAATAGACAGCTTTGCGTCGGCAATGTACGGTAGCAAAACACTAAGTAGTGTAGCGGCAATGGAACAGTTGTTGGACAGGATATCTATGGCTGATGATGCCGGATTAGATGTTTTTGGTATTGGCGAACATCACAAAAAGGAGTTTTTGGATTCTGCCCCGGCAGTGATTCTATCTGCAGCTGCAGCAAGGACCAAACGGATTCGGCTTACCAGTGCGGTTACGGTGTTAAGCACCTCCGACCCTGTGCGTGTCTATCAAAATTTCGCTACACTGGATCTGATCTCCAAAGGCAGGGCGGAGCTTGTTGTTGGTCGTGGCTCGGCAATAGAAGCCTATCCGCTGTTTGGATTTGATCTCAACGATTATGACGCACTTTTTGCAGAGAAACTGGATCTCCTTTTGCGTATTAGGGATCAGGAATTTGTGAGCTGGTCGGGCAGATTCAGGCCTGCATTGCAGAACCAGCCTGTATATCCACGTGCTTTTCAGGATAAATTGCCAGTTTGGTTAGGCGTAGGTGGTACGCCCGAATCCTTTGCGCGAGCTGGATCATTAGGTTTACCACTTATGGTAGCGATAATTGGCGGTGAAACCGAGCGCTTTCGCCCTTTGATCGATTTGTACCGTGAGGCAGGTCACCGCGCAGGTTTTGCCCCTGAGAATTTAAAAGTCGGTTTGCACTCACCAGGCTATGTTGCCGCAAGTAATGAGCAGGCCATTGCAGAATATTATCCGGGATATGCAGAACTGTGGACCAAACTTGGCAGGGAGCGTGGATGGCCTCCAGTTACCAAAACACAGTTTGATCATTTGGCTGGCCCAAAAGGAGTGTTGGTACTAGGTGGTCCCGAGCAGGTTGCAGAGAAACTGCTGAAACATAGTGAATCCTTAGGGGGCGTTGACAGGTTTACTTTTCAGATGGATAATGCAGGGTTGAGCCATGAGCAGTTATTGAGATCCATAGCGTTAATTGGCGAAAAAGTTATTCCACTATTGACTAAATAATTCAAATCGGTTCTTCTAGGAACCGAAATTGAATTTTCCCTCAAATACTTTTCCAATCAAGGGTACAGGTTTTTCAACCTCGTTAGAGGCCGCGATAGCACCAAATAACAGAAGGATTAATGGAACCAGCATAATTAAATAAAAAATGATTCCCAATGTCGGAATCACTGCCAGAATGATGCTGCAAATGATACTCAATAGAATGGAAGTGATTATTACTCCCAGGGCCTGTCCGAAATGATAATTAACCAGACTGCTCTTTTCGGAGGTTTTTTTAAATTCCAGGTAAGAAACGATCCATCCAATGATGGTGAAATAGGCTACAATCGCCATTGTTTTAGTTTTCATCGAAATATAATTTAGTTTCATTAATAGATACTTATTGGCTCCAAAATTACCCTCCAGCCCACCCTAAACCAAGAAATGGTGGACTACACACCGACTACTACTTTCGATAGCGCGTCTACAATGCAACTACATAAAACAGTTAAAAGATTTTAATTCAGCTATTTAGAGTTATTTCCGGTTTTCAGAAGGATTTCTTTTTTATATTTTTGAATATGCAGCTACCACTGAAACCATTACTGATTACCACAGTTTTCTGTCTTGTTTTTTTGAAAGATACAACGGCACAAAAAATATATACCGATTCGCTGAATCACTTACTGGCACAAACTAGTCTTTCTGAAGCGGAGCGGGTAAATATTCACTGTAAACTGGCAAAGGCTAATTTTGAGAAAGACCTGCCATTGTCATTTAAACTTGCTAATGAAGCCCTCCAAATAGGTGCCCGAATGAAAGATGGCAGGGGCAAAGCCATGGCTTTTGCTACGTTGATCCATCTTTACGTCTGGAAAAAGGATCTGAAACATGCTTATGAAAGCCGCGATAGTGCCCTGTATTATGCAGGAAAGACCAAAGATCAGGAAACCCAAGGTTTTGTATGGCTTAGAAATGGCTGGCTAGACCTTGTAAATGATGAGAATGATAAAGCAATAACAAAATTTCTGAAAGCACTTGATTTTTTTAAAGGCCAGGCGGCCTATGAATATGAAAGTACTGTGTATCATTACCTGGCGAGCTTTTATGGTTATGGAAATGACCCGGGCAAACAACGAAAGTATGCGGATCTGAGTTATGAAACCGCATTGAAAAGTAAACAAATAGATGCATTAAACACAGCATATTTTACCATTGGACAAACTTACTTTGATCGTTTTAAGCTGGACACCAGCAAACGAAATTTATTAGATTCGGCGTTAAACATTTATAAGAAATCACTCTTACTTGCTGAAAAACAAAGTGGCAGATTACTTATCCGTAGCAATACTGCAGCGATTGCACTAAATACTGCCAATATTTATTTCCAGTATTTTCCTAATACCCATAGAGACAGTGCTGAGAAATATACTGATATCGCAATGCGAATTGCAACAAACACCAACTTGCAGGAAGTTTTGGTAAACTGCTATGGCTTAAAGAGCGAATATGCCTTACGGGATGGAAATTACAATGAAGCCGAAAAGATGTTGCTAACAGGATTGAGCGCAGTAGCAGGTGGTGTTATAAAAATGCCATTAACCAAGGCCAGAATGTTCCTTGGTCTTTCTCATATTGCTGAAAAGAGAGGAGATCAGCAAGGGGCATTAAATTATTTAAAAGAGTATATTAAGTTTAACAAGGAGGCTTTTGATGAAGAGAAGATCAATAGCATCCAAAGGGTTGAAGCACAATATCAATCCGAAAAAAAGGAACAGAAAATTGCGTATTTACAGCAAGAAGCTGCCTTTAACAAAAAGCGGAATATTTTTTATATCCTGTTGGCATTAACAGGAATTACAGCATTACTCTTTTTGCTTAGGTCATATAATTATAAACTCAAAGCATCAATCAGAAAACAAGAACTAGTCGACAAAGAAAAAGGAGCTGCAGAATTACGGGCGCAATTGAACGAAGCAGAAGCAATGCAACTCCAGACAGAACAGGTTTTACTTAAGGAACGCCAGGAACGTTTGCAGAAAGAGGTATTGGCAGGCAACCTTCAGATGGAACAAAAAAATGAATTGCTGGAATTACTATCGGGAAAGGTAAGCACTGATAGCCACCTTACACTGGATGAACAAATCAAGCGAATTATACATCAGCAGAAAAGGATAGACAAAGATTTTGAGGAGCTAAAAACTGATTTTTTTGAAAGTAATCCGGTTTTCTTTGAAAGACTTCAAAAGAAAGCGAATCAAGTTCTTACCCGTCTGGATTTGAAGTATTGTGCTTATATCCTGATGGGGTTATCAAATAAAGAAATAGCAATAAGATTGGGTATCGAGCCCAAAAGTATCCGTATGGCGCGTTACAGAATCAAACAAAAGTTTGGCCTTGATAAAGAAGCTAATCTCGATAATTTTATCAGGTCCCAGGAATAATATAGATGGAACTCGTGTATTACTGGAGGGTCATTAGCTCCTGTAGATGTATTGTAGACGCAGTATTAGATGTAGTAGTCTGTATGTAGTCTCCAAATTCTAGGTTCAGGGTGGATAGAAAAATACTTTTGTATTAAGTAAATATCTACCTATGAAAAAAATAAATGTATTTGGATTATTAATATTGACTTGCCTGGCATTTAATCTTCATGTCTTTGGTCAGCAGCAAG
>NZ_JBFTIZ010000173.1:0-8628 GCF_056395165.1 Pedobacter sp. 10L46_2 | reverse complement strand
ATCTATATCCTGGCTATCAGGCGCATACCCTCTAACAATCGCAAGATATTTCTTTTGAACCAAACCATTTTGAAACTGCTGATGCATTGCTATTTCTACATCTTTTTCAAAAGCAAATAGTAGCAAACCACCTGTTTTCCTGTCCAAACGATGAACAGGGCTAACATGTCTGTTTACCTGATCTCTTAAAAGTTGTAATGCAAATTCTTTTGCATCATTGGCAATCGACGACCGATGCACAAGCAGGCCATGAGGTTTATTAATTGCAATTAAATGGTCATCCTGATAAACAATTTCTAGCATTTAAACTTTTTTTGGCGAAGATAACCTTTTAAACTTTCCTGTTCTATTTGGAAGTAACTTCTTCTACCTCTATTAAGTCCGGGCCATTTTCAATAGGATAACCATCAACCTTTGTTCCTTTTAAGGTAACCTCCTTATTTACATAAGCATTTAAATCAACCTTACTGCTTTTTAATGCATAGGTTTTAGCATCCACTGTTAAAATATGGGTACCATACTGGAATGTGGTCATCCCTAATTTTTCAATTTTACCGCTTAACTTAACTAAGCCCTTACTTCCTGCCTGTTTCGCTGTGTTACAGCTTACCATGGCAAATCCAATAAACAATAGGAATAATAATTTTTTCATAACCTTAAGACGTTAAAATTTTCAATTATGCTACAAATAACAATAATTAAAGATACTGAAATGTTGGGGGACGTAATGATTTACAGCCAGATTATTTATATATTTGAATCATATTAACATTAGTCACATATCTAAATAGGATTACCAAAAATCCAAACCTATAGCGGGAAGGCTATTTTATTGCCTTTTTTCCTATGTTACAATCGTATCCCTAATAATATTTAGAAAGAATTATTCTTTTCACATTGGAATTTTAAAAATGACTAATCATATAAAAGTCGCCCTAATTGGCGCAACTGGTAAAGCTGGAAGCTATTTACTAAAAACACTATTAAATCAAGGTTATACAGTCAAAGCACTAATCAGAAATCCATCATCTTATAATTACCTGCATCCCAATTTGGAGATTGTAAGAGGAGATATAAAAGATTTAGAAACAGCGAATGAGCTTATTAAAAACTGTGGAGTTGTGATAAGTGCTCTTGGACAAGCAAAAGATGAGCCTCTAATAGCAAGTGTAGCAGCTCACAACATTATAAAAGCTATGAATAAGCAGCAGATCAAAAGATATATATTCTTAACCGGGCTGAATATAGATGTTCCGGGAGATAAGAAAAGTATGAAAACAGTTCAGGCATCCACATGGATGAAGGAGACATTTCCAGTATTTGTAGCCGACAAGGAAAAGGCTTTTGAAATAGTAAAAATGAGTGGCTTGGATTGGACTATGGTACGGTTACCATGGATTGAACAGACGGAAGAAGTAAGAAACCTGACTGTAAGTCTGGAAGACAGCCCTGGTGAAAAGATTAGTACAACAGATCTGGCACATTTTCTCATAGATCAGATCTTAGAAACTGATTTTATTGGAAAAGCACCATTTGTGGCAAGCTTATAAAATTTATAAATTATGAGGGTTAAGCTATTTTCCCTCATAATTTTAAAACAGATTCAATTGTCCGCCATTCGGTGGTTTTGCATCACCAAAAACTGTTTTACCGCCATATTTCCATGAGTCGTTTCTCTCTTTTTCTATAAGCTCTTCAAAATTATCATTAGGAATAAAGTCCTTTTCAACTTTGAAAGACAGTTCGCTTAGCTTTTGTATAGCGTGAAGCTTATCGGCTTGATCTATTTTTGCTTTATAAACTGCTTTGCTTAGTACACTAATCGTTTCATCATAAACATTTAAAGGCACTGGGAATGGATGCCCATCCTTGCCTCCATGTGCAAATGAGAAACGGGCCGGATCAGTAAATCGAGCAGATGTACCATAAATAACCTCACTTACTAATGCAAGTGACTGCAGAGTTCTAGGTCCCATTCCCTCAAGTRGCAGCAATTCTTCAAAATCACTAGGGTTCTTTTCATGACTTAACCACAGCATCGCACCCAAACGTTTAAGATCTACATCTTTAGCCCTAACGTCATGATGCGCTGGCAAGACGAGTTTACGCACTTCTCCTATCATTCGTTCCGGATGCTCTGCTGTCATTGATAACATAGCATTACGGGAAAGTAATGCTTCTTTGGCCACAAGATTTAAAATTTGTCCTTGGTTTTTCCCACAAATGCCTGTATGGGGCTCATCCACAAAGGATTTTAATGATGACGAATGCCAATGATACCTACGTGCAGTCGAACTTCCATCTCTCATTCCCTGCTGCACAACAGTCCACAACCCGTGCTTGTCTACAATAAAGTTATGCATATACAACTGAAACCCATCTTGTAAAGCGGTATTATCAACCTTTGCACTTAGCTTACTGCTTCGTACTAAGTCATTACCATTTAACCCGGTGCGTTCTCCAAATTTAAGTAGTTCATCCGGAGTTTGTCTGGATTTTTTGCCTTTGCCTCCACAAATATATATGCCTAATTCTTTATAATGAGGGTTAACTGAGGCCTTTAAGGCACCCATAACTGAAGTGGTGATTCCGGAAGAATGCCAATCCATACCCATCACAGCACCTAAACTTTGGAACCAAAAGGGATCACTTAATCTCCGCAATACTTCAGCTGTACCATACTCGATAATTATTGCCTCTGTAATTGCCAACCCCAAACGCGACATACGTTCTGCCAGCCATTTAGGAACATATCCATAATGCAAAGGTAAATCAGCCGTCCCAGATCTTTTCATTACTAACAAAATTAGCAAAATATTACCAATAATTCAATTTAACATTTCTTAACATCTGCCTATTATAATCCACCTTATATTTGTGATATAAATATTTGGTTAGTATTTATAGTTTAGGTTTAGTTGATAAATAAAAAAGCACCGATGGATTTCGGTGCTTTTTTATTTAATCAAATCCTTAAATTTGCAGGGTTATCCCTCCCATCACCATCTATCAATGAGCACCAATAAATTAATAAATATACCACCCCTCCCTGCCGTACTATTGTCTATAATTAGCGTTCAAGCCGGAGCCGCAATAGCCAAAGGATTATTTCCTGCACTCGGGGCAACCGGTACTGCATCTGTGAGGATAGGTTTATCTGCAATTATTTTAGTGGGTGCCTACAGACCAAATTTCAAGCGTTTCACAGCAAAACAATGGAAAGCCGTTATCCCTTATGGTATATCGCTAGGATTAATGAATGTTATTTTCTATATGGCCATAGAAAGGATCCCACTGGGTTTAGGTGTAACACTCGAATTTATTGGACCTCTTTTATTAGCTGTAAGCGGATCCAAACGTATATTAGATTTCTTTTGGGTATTTTTGGCTGCAATAGGAATAGCTTTTATTGCACCCTGGAATGAAAAAGGTATTGATTTAATTGGTGCGTCACTTGCATTGCTGGCCGGAGGTTTTTGGGCAGGCTACATTCTTCTTGGCGGCCGAATAGCTAAAATTATGGATGGAGAACAAGCAGTAGCCGTAGGCATGATATTCGCCGCTATTGTAGTGGTTCCTTTCGGCTTTGGAAGCGGGGGCTTATCCAATTTCACACCCATTATGATCTTAAGCGGCGGTGCGCTGGCATTGTTATCAAGTGCTATTCCATTTACTTTGGAAATTGGTGCCCTTAAGAAATTACCAGCGCGTACTTTTAGTATTTTGATGAGCCTTGAGCCAGCAGCTGCAGCATTATTCGGGCTAGTGTTTTTAAAAGAACACCTCACCCTGCATCAATGGTTGGCAGTAACTTTTGTAATCATTGCAAGCCTTGGTGCCACACTAACTAAGGGCAAAAAGAATCTTTAGCTTGCCATCGGAATTCTATTCTTAGAAACCACCATTACAATAAGAGACCGTTGCTGCTCATCACGGAAATTGATTAGAAAATTCTTATTTCCATTGTTTTTGATCAAACTGGTTAGCCTTGGGAACATAATCGCTAATGATTCTACCTGTTTTATATCATCACTATCTACAATAAGAAATTGAGAAGAAGCATCATTCTTAATATGTTCTATATTCTGGTGAAAAGGGTGTAATGAATCCATAATATGATTAAGTTGAATTGATTTATAAACTGTTATTTAATATATAACGAGATTAATCGTCATTCCGCTACAACTAATTCGAATTATATTAATTTAGTTTAGACAATTGCACTTTCAAATTATTACATTACTTTAAAAACTTATCTATCGCCAGATAAGTCATAGGATGATAATTAGGCCTTGCTTTTTTGTAAATCTCTTTGGCCCTTTTCAAACCCTCTGGCGTTTTTATCATTTCTTTATACAAAGGAATGATGTGCCACATTCTTCCATTTTCTATTAAATAATCTTCTATTCTTTTATTGGCAGCAGTGTACTGATGGCGAATGGCCAATGTGTACCATGCCAACTGAATGTCAGTATTATTAGAACCGGTAAAGTTAAACTGACGATCTAAGTCAGCCATTCGCTTTGCAGTCATTTCAGGTGACAGGAGATTGATAAAGAATTTCTTCTCATTACTTGTAACGATTTCTTTAGTCAACACTGAAGTATCTTTCAATTCATTTTTATTCCATACCGATGCTATATGATCAATTTTAGCGAACTTTCCATCTTTAGCCCACAGACCTTTCGAATAAGCGATATTTGATGGAACACCAGGGCCATAAACCCAGTCATTTACCCTAATTTTCTTCTCAAGATCAGAATTACCTTTAATTAGATTCTCATTCAGATAAGCTAGAAACTGTTCGGTAGAAACAGATTGAAAAGCATGACCATCAAAATAGCCTCTTAAAAAAGTATCAAATTTTTCTCTTCCTACTGCCTCTTCAATTGTCCTTAAAAAGAAATAGCCTTTTTCATAAGCAATATCATTAGTACCCTCATCGGGGTTTCTTCCAGTATAATCAGTTTTCAGATAAGTATCCTTACTGGTATCGCCCATTTCCTTTACAGCATCTTCCAAAGCCTTTTTCGCAAATTCCTCCTGCATCTCGGCTTCCTGTTTACCAAAAATCTCCTCATCGATCCTTCTTTCAAAGTAATTGGTAAAGCCTTCGTTAAGCCAGAAATCATTCCATGTAGCATTTGTAACTAAGTTACCACTCCAGCTATGTGCCAATTCGTGGCTAATTATACTTACTAAAGACCGATCTCCAGCGATAATTGTTGGGGTAATAAATGTCAGATTAGGATTTTCCATACCTCCAAAAGGAAAACTCGGAGGCAACACAAGCAAATCATACCTTCCCCACCTGTATGGGCCATATAGCTTTTCAGCAGCATTTACCATTTTACCCATATCAGCAAATTCATATACCGCTTTTGCTAAAACCGAAGGTTCAGCATATACACCAGTGCGCTCATCTACTGCTTTAAATTCAATATCACCAACAGCCAATGCCAATAAATATGAAGGAATAGGATGAACTTGTTTAAAATGATAAATACCTGTACTGTTTTTTACTTCAGGATTCTCGGCACTCATTAAAGCCAGCAAATCGTTGGGAACTGAAACAGTTGCATTGTATGTAAACCTTATACCTGGACTATCCTGACAAGGTATCCAGCTACGTGCGGCAATACTTTCTGACTGCGTAAATAAATATGGGCGTTTTTTGCCTGCTGTTTGATGTGGGTTTAACCACTGCAAAGCACTTGCTTGTGCATTGGTTGTATAATAAATGGTTATCAACTTTGTTTCAGGGGTAATAACCACTTTTAGTGGCCTTCCTAAAAACTCCTTCTCCTCGCCATAGGTAAATGTGGTCTCCTTTTCTTCTGCACCAAGAGTGATTTTTGATATATTAAGCTGACTATCATCAAAAATAATCTCATTTGATTTAGCCTTATTGTTTATTTTCCAAACTGCCTTCCCACTAATCTGCTGACTTTCAAAATCAACCTTTATATCCAGATCCAGATGTTCAACTACAGCTATAGATGGTTTTGAGAAAGAATGCGGGTCTTCAACAAGCTGACTTGCAGCTTGTTCTTTTTGTTTACACGATAATATCATCAGAATTGGAATCAACAAGATTAGATTCTTTATTAGAACAGCTTTTTTAAACATGATAACCAGTTTATTTTTCAAATTACAATAAGTCGTTTGCAAGATTTGCCAGTTCACTACGTTCGCCCTTATCTAATGTAATGTGCGCGTATAGTGGATGGTTCTTTGCATTTTCAATCAGGTAAGACAGGCCATTACTCTCGGCATCAAGATAAGGTGTATCTATCTGATATATGTCGCCGGTAAATATGATCTTGGTATCTTCTCCTGCCCGCGAAATTATTGTTTTTATTTCATGTGGAGTTAAGTTTTGGGCCTCATCAACAATAAAAAAGATTTTAGAAAGCGTTCTTCCTCTAATATAAGCGAGGGGAGTAATTACGATTTTGCCTGTAGTTACAAACTCATCTATCCTTCCCTGCATCTTTAAATCATGATTATACTGCTCTTTAATGAACCTCAGATTATCCCATATTGGTGCCATATAAGGATCTATCTTCGATTTAGCATCTCCCGGTAAAAAACCTATATCCTTATTACTTAATGGAATAATTGGCCTGGTTACATAAATTTGCCTGTAATCTTTACGTTGCTCCAATGCACTGGCAATTGCAAGAAGTGTTTTTCCGGTACCGGCCTTACCCTGAATAGTTACCAGTTTAATTTCAGGATTAAGCAAAGCGTGTACAGCAAAAGACTGCTCATGGTTTCTTGGCGAAATATTAAATATTTTCTTTGACGCTACCGGATACAAGCGTTGCGTAGTAGAGTCGAACCATGCAGTTGCAGTTTTCCGGCTATTTTTTAATATGCAGAAATGATTTGGAGATTGGGGTACAATATCCAGTAACTCAGTGCTAATGCTGCCTTCAGTTTTGAGTTCTGCAAAAAGTTGTTCCGGAACTTTAGAAAGAACCGTTTTACCGGTATAAAGTTCATCTACATTTTTAATCTTTCCAGTTTCATAATCTTCAGCATACAGTTCAAGAGATTTTGCCTTTAAGCGCAGACATATATCCTTTGATACCAGTACCACTTTTTTCTCTGGAAATTCTTGCTTTAAGCTTAAAGCAGCATTAAGAATACGATGATCAAACTTTCCGGCTCCAAAAATTGCCTCAGCATCAGCATGATCTGGCTTATTATCCATTACCACTTTAAATCGCCCACTTTTAGTGCCATTTAAAGGAATCCATTGGTTCATTATTTTATTACCTGAAGCATTATCCATAAGACGAATAAAACTCCTTGCCTCTGCATTACGTGTTTCATTGCCATTTTTCATATTATCAAGCTCTTCTAGAACTTGAATTGGTATGGCAACATCATGCTCCTGGAAATTATTGAAAGCGTTATGATCGTATAAAATAACAGAAGTATCGAGAACAAAGATTTTCTTCTGTAACAAAGGATTTTTAGCAGTTTTACTCATGACACTTAAATTTAGCGATTTTTACGCTTGATACGAAATTGAATAAATAACCAAAAACTATTTAAAATTCTAAATATAAATGTGAAAAACACACCATAACAATAAAGCACCTCAATTTGAGGTGCTTTATTTTGATATTAATTTGATGTAAAATTAAGCTTTAGAATAGCAAATAGATTTTAAAACCAAGGTTATTGAAAGCTCCACTAGTGCTCAAATTAAAATTGGTATAGCTATTTTCATAACTACTTTGACCACCGGAATTATTTCCATTTTGTTTATCAACAGTGTAGAATGCGTTAGCTGATAATAAACTGGATTCAATGGCAAATCTTTTAGAAAAAAACCATGTCAAACCACCATTTACACCAACCGAATATTGATCCGTTTTCCTGTCTTCATAATTAGGATCGGCATTATCAGTTTTCGTATAACCATATCCCAGTGAACCGCCAGCAAAGGCGTATAGCTTTTTAACCAATGGATAGTACTGCTGATAATTCAAACCTGCTCCATAACTTTTTGATTTTGAACCAGATAATCCTTGTACATATCGATAATCTTGATTTCCATAACTAACATCAAGACCTAATTTCGTGTTGTCTTTTATAAATAATCCGTAGCTCAAAGTGAAATTATTTGCCTTTGTTTTTTCAATCTCGGTAGCTCCAGTTTCACTTCTGACCTCAGATTTACTTGTTTGTGAATTAATACCAAAACCTAAAGCATTGGTACCTTTTGTTTGGGCATACCCGCATAGGGAAGCCAATACTGCTACTGCAGTTAATAGTTTCTTTTTCATTTGTGTGTGTGTTTAAGAACTAAACTTAGCGATATACATTATCATTATGAAATATTTATTTTCATAATTTGTAACATCATTAAGATGAATGTCAATTATATCTAATGGAATAGCTATTAAGAAGGTTTTTCTTTCAGAAATGTATATAAACACAAAAACCCTGCAGCGTTTAGCTACAGGGTTTTGCTTAAGATTTGGCACCGACCTACTCTCCCACGTGTTACCGCAGTACCATCGGCTCTGGTGGGCTTAACTTCTCTGTTCGGAATGGGAAGAGGTGGACACCACCGATATAGGCACCTAAATATTTTTAAAGTTATCTTGT
>NZ_JBFTIZ010000172.1:0-8638 GCF_056395165.1 Pedobacter sp. 10L46_2 | reverse complement strand
CGCAAGGCGGTACGCATCAGGCTGCATTCCGTGAGGCAGTGGTAAAAACGATAAGAGAGTTCTATAAAAAAGAATATGATGCTTCTGACATCAGGGCATCCATTATTGCTGCAATTTCTGTTAGGGTGCAGGAACCTGTTTTTGAATCGCAGACTAAAACCAAACTTGGGTCTCAGAATATGGGCCCCGAGGGGCCTTCGGTAAGAACATTCATTAACGACTTTGTTAAAAAGGAACTTGATGATTATCTGCACAAACATTCTGATGTATCTGATGCATTGTTGAAAAGAATCCTGCAGTCTGAAAGAGAGCGTAAAGATATTGCAGGCATCAAGAAGCTGGCTAACGATAGGGCAAAAAAAGCATCTTTACACAACAAGAAACTAAGAGACTGTAAAGTCCACTTTAACAGTAATCACGATAAGAGATACGAGACTACTTTGTTTATTACCGAGGGTGATTCTGCTTCCGGTTCTATCACTAAATCCAGAGATGTAGATTGCCAGGCAGTTTTTAGTCTTAAGGGTAAGCCTCTGAATTGTTATGAGCTTACTAAAAAGGTGGTATATGAAAATGAAGAGTTCAACCTGTTGCAACATGCATTGAATATTGAAGACGGGTTGGAAGGCTTGCATTACAATAATATTGTAATTGCTACTGATGCCGATGTTGACGGTATGCACATCAGGTTGTTAATGATGACCTTTTTTCTTCAGTTTTTTCCTGATCTTGTGCGTGCAGGCCATGTTTACATTTTGCAAACGCCATTGTTTAGGGTTCGTAATAAAAAGGAAACGATTTATTGCTATAGCGACGATGAAAGAAAGCGTGCAATTGAGAAGCTTGGTAACAAACCTGAAATTACCCGATTTAAAGGTTTAGGTGAAATCTCGCCAGATGAATTCGGACTTTTTATAGGTAAGGATATCAGGTTAGATCCAGTAATCTTAAAGGATCAGACCATTAAAAATCTTTTGGAATATTATATGGGTAAAAATACCCCGGACAGGCAACAACACATCATTAGAAACCTTAGGGTAGAGAAAGATACTATAGAGGAATTATTGCCCGAAGAACTCGTTATTGCAGAAGATCCTGAGGAAACAACACTAGATGTTGCTTAAGATTTATTAAAGTATCGGTTATGTGAAAATTTTCGTTTATTATTGTATTTCAATCAGATCCCTTTTGATATAATTGTTTGATAAGTTCTGTAGTTATTAAAACTGCAGTATAATAAGATAATATGTCGTTTAACGCTAAGAGAAGAGATCCATTCCGTTACTTTGTAGTAGCATTTTTGATATTTGCATTGTTTATTTATGCCTTTCTGTTATACCTCAGGAATAATAAAATTAATGGGCTAAAGCACGATATTACGAAGCTAACGATGCTTCAGAAAAGTTATTCGGAAGTAGATACCTGTATTTATACCCTTTATCAGGCAGAGAATAATTCGCGCATGTATGCCGTAACTGCAGATAAATATTATCTTAATCAATTCTCAGACGGTATCCATAAAATCTCTCTTCTTTTAAACGATTTAAATAGCCTAGGCGATAACAATACGGAAAATCAGGATTTAAAAGAACTTGTAAAACAGAAAAAGCTAAAGACAGAGAGCTATTTGAAACTTAGGCAGTTAACAGATAGCCTGTTTGCCGGGTTCTCAAAACTTGGTTTGGAAGAAAGGCGTGCCCAGGCAAAAATTAATCTGGGTTCAATAAAGAAAAAGTTTAAAACAGTAACAACCGTCGATACGATTAAACAAGCAGTTAAACCACGTAAAAAATTCTTTGGCCGATTAGCGGATGCAATTTCCAATAAAGGGAGTAAAGATAGTGCCGTTACAATTGTTAAAACCAAAAAGAACGAGGGAGTGGTAGATGAGGTTACCACTTTTAATAACAAATTGTTAGAAGAAGTAGAAGCCTATTACCGGAAGCTTTATGCTAACAATAACCAAATCAAGAGCAATGAAAAGGCAATTTTGTTGTTGAATAATAAACTGATCCAGGATATTATTACGGTATTAAAGGAGTTTAAGCAAAATGATATTGAGTATGTGGCTAAACGAAGGGTTACTTTGGGCGAAGAGCTTGAAGTAGAGCTTAAAAAATTAAGCGGAATGGAACTGATAGATGCACTATTGTTGGTTTGTTTAGTCGCAATTATTCTATATAATTTATATAAGCTTTATAAGAATGAAAGTTTATTGATCAGCCTGAATGGTTTGGCAGCTCAAGATTCGCATTCGAAAAGTCGTTTCCTTGCTAATATGAGCCATGAAATACGCACACCATTAAATTCGGTAGTTGGATTTTCTGAGCAGCTAGGCAAGAGTAACCTGAATGATGAACAGAGAGAGCAGGTAGACGCTATACGCAGTTCATCAGAGATGCTGCTCGAACTGGTTAATGAAATTCTAGATTTTTCTAAATATGAAGTAGGCGTAATAAATATCGAATCTGAGCCTTTCTCTCCGGAATCAGAGATTGCGGAAGTTTTTCATAGCATGAATGTTCTTGCAGAAAATAAGGATCTGAAATTAGAGAGTAAAATAGCTATCGATAAAAATATTTATTTAATTGGCGACCGTTTGCGTTTGAAACAGGTTGTTATGAATTTGCTAACCAATGCGATTAAGTTCACAAAAAGAGGGAAAATAACGCTTCGGGTTCAATTGGTAATAGATGGGAAAAAACAGGCGGTACTAAAAGTACAGGTAGAGGATACTGGTATAGGTATGGCCAGGGAAGACCTTGATCTGATATTTCTTGAATTCTCGCAAATCTATTCATCGGCTACAACACAACTTCAGGGAACTGGACTGGGATTAGCAATTTGTAAAAAGATAGTAGAACTGCAGGGTGGTAAAATAAATGTGAGCAGTGTASTTGGTAAGGGCTCCGTATTTAGTTTTGAAATCCCCTACCTTATTTCAGAATTTGCAGAGGAGCAACATGTTGATAAAGGAACGTCAACTGTTGAGAAGCTGAAAGGAAAGAAGGTGCTGCTGGTAGATGATAATAAAATGAATATTTTGCTGGTTCAAACAATATTAAAGCGGTGGGGCATGGAATATGATTCTGCTTATGATGGTAAACAGGCACTCGAATTATACAAGAAGAATGACTACAATATTGTGTTAACAGATATTCAGATGCCAGTGATGGGTGGGGTAGAGCTTACACATGAAATCAGATATAACGGGGATTTTGCGAAATCCGGAATTCCGATTTTAGGAATAACTGCCCATGTAATGCAGGAAAACAGAGAAGCCTACTTAAAAGCAGGAATGAATGATCTGGTACTAAAGCCGTTTTTAGAACAGGAATTGATGGACCAGATGCTTAAGTATATTTAAGGGATCTTTGTGTCTTCCGGATGCTGTGGCGGCAATACATCCACCTTTTTTTCTACAATAACAATTTTGGTATGCACTGCATATTTACTTGGTGCTATACCTTTATCATATCGTTCTGCATAGGCCTGTGTAAATTCAGCTCCAAAATATAATATGATAGAGGTGTAATAGATCCACAACAGGATTACAATTATAGAACTGGCAGCGCCAAATGCCGATGCAGGGTTGCCCTTTTCAATATAGATTCCAATTATATACTTACCCAAACTAAAAAGCAGTGCCGTAAACAGGGCCCCAACAATTGCTGGTTTCCATTTTAAATCAACATCAGGCAACACCTTAAAAATAATTGCGAAAATGCAGGTTACAACTGCCAGTGTTAAGGCATTGGTAAGGATTAGCATAAATAGCTCTGATACCTTTTCGACACCGACTTTAGACGCAAGCCCCACAAGTTTGTCGCCTATGCCTACTACAATACTATTTATAACAAGGGAGACGAGTAACAAAAATCCAAGCGAAGCAATTAGCGAAAAGGAGAGCAGTCTGTTGGTGATTAATTTTTTCCATCCCTTTTTTGGTACAGCCTTTACTTTCCAGATTAAATTAATACTGTCCTGAATCTCTATGAACATAGCCGTAGCACCAATAATAAGTGTAGTGATACCTATAATTAGCCCTAATGTACTTTTTCCCGAAACGTTTGATTGTTTTACGAATGATTTGAGTTGAGCAGTGGCATCCGGACCTACCAAATCTTGTATTTCAGAGAAGAGTTCCTCTCGCGGATCCATTTTATATTCTTGCACTGTTCCATCTACAGAGGTTTCTATTGTATGCTTAATATCTCCACCTAAAAACAAACTTGCTGCAGCAATGATAATAATGATAAGTGGGGTAAGAGAAAATATGGTGTAATAGGCTAGTGCCGCGCTTAGCTTCATCACCCTGTCTTCCATAAACCCTTTTCCAGCGGCTATAAATAAATGTGCTGTTGCTTTAACAAAATGAATAGCTTTTTTTAAGAATGTCATAATCAATATTAAAAAGGATACCCAATACCTATGTTATAGATTAAATTTTCTTTACGCCAGGTGCTGCTTCCAAAATCTACCTGATCTATTACCCAACGATTTCCAGGTTCAAGATAAGGTTTTCTGATAGGGAAGGCTACATCTAAGCGGATAACGAAGATCGATGCATCTACCCGGAGGCCGGCACCGGTGCCTACCGCAATTTCATCAAGTGCATCTTTAAAGTTAAAGCCTGACCCTGGTCTTAACGGATCTTCTTTTCTTAACCACACGTTCCCGGCATCTGCAAATAGAGCCCCATATAAAACACTAAATAATTTAAAACGTAACTCTGTGTTAACCATTGCCTTTATATCCCCACTTTGGTCGGTATAGTTATTAGTTTGGTTTGGCAGTTTGTAAGATCCGGGCCMCAATGACCTGGCTGCAAAAGCCCGGATATCGTTACTGCCTCCGGCAAAGAACTGACGCACAAAAGGGATAGATGTATTGTTCCCATATCCATATCCATATCCAAGATTTAAACGGCTTGCCCAGATCAGGTTCTTTGTGATTTTATAATAATCTCTAAAATCGGTTTCAACCCGTATAAATTGATTGATAGGAATGCCTAATACAGTCTTTTTGCCTTCATCGTTTTTTCCTGCAAATAAGCCCCATACGTTTCCACCAGTTTCAAGAGTTCCATTGAAATATATATTGTTTCTTCTGAAATCCTCCATCTGGTTGGTAAATGTGAAACTATAGTTGCTTCCTATAATAAACTGGCGTTCGAGATTCTTTTCCAAGCCGGGGTTTGCACTAAAGAGACTATCCCTTCTTGCCGTATCATTGGTTACGTTAGATGTTACGTAATTTATAGAGATAGGGTTAAAGCTATGTTCTTTATATAAATTCTCTTTCCAGTTATATCCAAACTCTCCTTTAAAGGAATTTAAACCGTATAAGGAACCTCTGTTTAGCGATTGGTATGATAAAGAAGCAATGGTTTTAGGAATAAACGCATTGGTACTGTTAAAGTTAAAGAAAGGGAGTATAAACCTTGGGAAGGTAAGCTTTGCTTCAGTAGTAAAAGAATATGAGTTTAGTCCTTTGGCCTGCCCGCTTACCTGGGTTTCGAATCCACCACTTACACTTACATCCAACTGCTCGCCACCTCTAAAAAGGTTACGGGTAGTTTGAGTTAACTTAGCTTCTGATCCGACAAAGTTATTGGATTTGCTGGTTCCGGTTAGTGAAAAGGAAAGAGAGTTTTTCTTTAAAGGGGTGAGGAAAATGTTAAGGTTTAGCTTATTGTTTCTAAAACTGTCGACAGGTAAAAATTCTGCTTTAACATTTTGAAAAATACCTATGTTAACCATTCTGTTTAAAGATTGGTTATGATCACGCCTATTGTACAATTCGTCTTTTTTGAAGAAAACCAAGCGGTCAAATAAGCCCGGCTTGTAGGTGTGTCGTGTATCATAAATATTAAAATCCTTGTATACTTCAGGAGTTGAATTTCTGATTGCGCTATCTCTTCTTAAAGAATAATTAGGGTAGATATTAATTTTATCAATGGTATAAGGTTTAAGGCCTGCATCAGGGGCAATGTCTTTTACTTTTATTCTGATATCTACCAGATGTTTGCCTACAGTACTATCAACCTGTAAAATCAAATAATCAGGATTAAAATAAAAATATCCCTGTTCCTTTAAATCATTGTCTATTCTGATCCGCTCATTTTTATAAGTTTCCAGGTCATAATTGTCGCCTACTTTTAATAGCGTTTTATCTTTATTCTGATTTATGATTTGGACTATACCTGTGCTATCTTTTGGGAATTCGACACTGTTAATTTTATATCTCGCACCGGTAACAACGGTATAAAGTGCTTTGCCTTTTTTACCACTAACTACAGTATCTCCGTTTACTTCAGATTGAAGATACCCCTGACTAATCAAATAACTTTTAAGCACAGCGTTGTTATAAGGGATTTTTACCTCGCTTAATAACACAGGCGGTTCGCCCACTTTATTGCGGAGCCAATACCGGATCCCTTTTGATTTTTTAGGTTCGCCGGCAAGATTGTACATGGCAAGTTTAAACTTTATGCCTAAAATTGACTTATTAGGATTAGGTCGTGTTTTATCAAGTAAAACCCCTTTAACCTCTTTCTGATTGTCAATTTTTGCTGTTGAATCAGGATTGATGTTAATGTCGGCACCGGTATATAAAATCTCCCCGGGTTTAAGGTTTTTGGTACTGCTACAGGCGCCAAAAATTAAACATGCAAGTATAAATAAGCCGGATTTAATTTGTTGTCTCATTTTTACGCCTCTCTTCATTTCTAAATCTTTTCTTTTTAGAGAAGTTTTGGAAAACCTCCCTGAATTTATTGTAATCAACCACTAAAGCAAATCCAAGCCCTGTTTCAATGATCTGTCCTTCAATTACGCCTTCATTCTGATTGCGTCTATAAGCTCTTAACCTGTATCTGCCATCACTGGAAAGAAGGTATTCCACATTAACATTTCCTGCAATATTGGTAGAACTCTGACCTTGCTGCTGAGGGCCTTCCAATCCAAAAGAACTACCAACGGTAACAATTAAACGATCGTTCAAGAGTTTTTTAGACAGACCGATCTCCAGATCTGTTTTTTGCGACTTGCTGCCTGATGCCGAATAGTCTTCAGATGAATTTAAACCAAAGTTTATATCTACACCCTTTATCAAATCGGATGCAAGATTGTTCAATTGTTCTGTTAATAGTTTACTTACGCTTGAACGGGCAATAGAAGAAACACTACTACCTCCGGCCAGACTTTGGAACGGATTGTCAGCAATAAACCTGTTGAACGCCAATAGTGCAAATACCTGCTTGTTCAGTTCGCTTTCATTCGTATTTACACTCTGTAATTTCGCATATACCTGACCATTGAGTGCACCCCGCTCATTTTCTGGTAAGTCTAATTTAAATTTGATGCTTGGCTTTAAAAGTTCACCCGTCATCATCAGGTATACCTGGAAAGGAAGTTTGGTTTTAGCCTCATATTGTGTTGGATCACCTATCAAGTCAATAGGAGCTGTATTAACTTCATATAATGCCGTTAAGTTTACATTGGCCTCCATAGGATCTCCAGTCCATACAATGCTGCTGCCTTGTTGCAGCTTAAAGTCCTTTTTAACAGGACCAACAGTCAGATTGTAACTGCCATCAGATACCTGATATCTTCCCGTTAAACTAGTCTTGCCGCTAGGGTCCATTGTTGCTGTTAAAGATGCTTGCCCTTTAACTTTTAGTGCATCACCGTTAGATGGATCCACCACTACATTTAATTCTGCATCCGGATCAATGTCGATAGTAGCACTTAAATTAAGTCCCTTGATTGGAGCTTTGCTTACGGAATCGCTAACGTTCAGTGCCTTTTTACCATTAAACGGCGGTGCGCTGAAATCTGTAAACTGTACAATACCTTCCTGATCAATTACCGAGGGATCATCAGGTGGCATAGCAAAGAAGAACTTAGTTTTATCTTCTACTTTAACGTTCATGTCTACATCAGGCTGGTTAAGATCGCCGCGAACCTTAATGGTACTGGTAACATAAACAGTACCGTAGATCATGTCGTTATCGGCAGCAGTAGAGTTCATAAGTCTAAAGTTGTTCGTTCTCATGTCCATGTTGAACCGAAAATCTTTATAGTCAGTAGTGAGGACACCACCGGTTATTACTGCCTTCTGATTTAAAGAATCTATAATGGTAAATCTATTGAAGTTTATCCCCTTATCAGTAAAACTTATAGACTCATTTGGCATTCTGAAATAAGAATTCACATAAGTTGCTGTAAATGCGGCCTGGTTAAATTTAACGTCGCCTAAAATTTTGGGGGCATCAAGGGGGCCTTTGATAGACAATTCTCCGGATATTGTACCCGTGCCATTCTTAATCTGTCCCATTGACACACTCTCTATTGCTTTCAGGTCAATTTTATCAATGTTTAAGTTAAGGTCAAGGGCACTCTGTGGTGAAGTATAGTAAAATCCATTAACCCTTAACTCGTGTACACCAGATAAGGCAATGTTAGTTTCATATGCATTCTCTGTATTGTTGTTTACAGCAACACGCAAGGTTCCAAACTCATCTTTCAAATACCTTAACCTATCTATTGTTAGATTTGCCTCAAACTTAGGTGTATCCATAAGCTCCTTTGCATCAATAGTGCCATTAATAGTACCACCAACCAAAGAACTGTCC
>NZ_JBFTIZ010000171.1:0-8667 GCF_056395165.1 Pedobacter sp. 10L46_2 | reverse complement strand
GTCTTGTTATGTGCATGATTTAATAACTATTTAATATCAAATTTTTTAATTTCAATCGGAGCAAGATTACCGTTAGCATCGATTTTTTGTGATACCTTATAATAATCCAGTTTACCCTGATCAAGTGCAGTTTCAATTTTTGCTGCAATTTCAGCATCCTTGCCTCCCCTTGCCTTCATTTCTTTTATTGTCTCTTCTAAATAAGGTCTTGTGCCCTGTTCAGCAATTTCGCCGCTGCTCACCTTTTTGCTTCCTACATCAGAGCTTCCCCCCTTTGCCTCGACCACGGATACCCTATCAACAACCTCAACCTTGCCGGTAGCTTCATCTATATAGACAGACTCACTATAAACCTTATCTAAGGTACGACTTCCTTTACCAGTATAATCAGGATCAAGACCGAATTTTTCCTTCATTGCTAAATCAGCGGCCTCTTCTCCTAATTTCTCACTCTTGTCTATTACTTTTTTATTTGCCTTATTATATTCTTCTGATCCTTTAGGATGTTTGTCTCTTTCAATTATTTCATCTGCTCTTTCTTTCTGTGTTTGTTTTAGTTTTTTGGCTTCATCAGTGGTCATCCCACTTGTATCTATTTTTTCTACCTTATCTTTTGGTTTTGTAGATGTGGGATCCTGCTCATATTTGGCTTCAACATCTATTTTTCTTGGAGTCTTCCCATCAAAATCTTTAAACGTTTTCGACTCTGGATCATATACGCGCTGATTGCCTTCTGTTGCTCCATTTTTCACGTAGGTAGGCTCGCCCTCACCGTTAAGACGCCAGTGGTAACCAGGTTCCGCATCTGGTAACCCCATGTCCCGTGCTTTTTTTCCGCCTGCGCTGAAGCTGTCATATTCTAGCTTCTTGATTTTCTTATCGAATGCCTCCAGATCTCGCATCACCGCCGGATCCTCTGGTGTTTTAGCCATTCTTTTTCTTATCGCCTTTAATTCTTCTGCCAGTTGTGGATTTTCCTTCAGCATCTCACTGTGACTGATCTCATAAACTTTGCAATTAGAACATTCTACTATATGACCTTCTTTATCGGCTTTTAAAGCGTGACCGTCTTCTGTTTCCCCTTTAGATACAACACCCTCGTCATTTTGAGCTTTTTTGGCAAAGTCTTCTCCTTTCTGTTGATCAGGCGTTTTAGCTTCTGGCTCAGCAATTGGTTCAGCTTCCGATTTTACTTTTGGTTCTGGCTCAGCAATTGGCTCRGGCTCAGTTTTTACCTTTGGTTCTGGTTCAACCTTAGTTTCTGGAACTTTGGTTTCCGCTTCTGGTTTTATTGGGGTATCAACCTCAGATGCGGTTGGCTCTGTATTTGTTTTTGCATTTTCGGTGGCTTTTTCTTTAGGAGCACCGGGTTTTTCTTCCCCTCCTAATCCAACTTTCTCTTTAAGACCACCGATTTTTTCTTTCATTCCGGCCCTGCCTTCATTAAATCCTTCGCTGGCTTTGGCAAGTCCCTGTCCAAATTTGCTGTCTTTTAAAGCTCCGGCTGCCCCTTTAAATCCTTCCGCTACCTCAGGCAACAATTTGCCTATAACAGTACCTAGTTTTTTGATTCCAGCCAGCAAGCCCTGTGCAATTTTGCCGCCTATTGCACCCAGTAATAGAAGAGCTACCATTACACCAAGGGTTAAACCACTATTGGCAATGCGCTGATAGGCATATAATATTCTATCCCGACCAGTTTTAACTTGTCCACTTGCATATTGCCTTGGTCCATCTTCTGCTTTTGCGGCATCGGCATGTACCTCTCCTGCTGTTTTTTCTTTTGCAGGTGCAGGTGGTGGCGGTGTAGATTCTACTCCATCGTCCTCGGTTACAGAAAGATCATAAACAGATTTGGCAATTACGGCTGTTTCGGTAACAATCATTGATGCCATGATTCCTTCCCCTATAGCTATTCCAACTTCAAAACCAGCCCCTGCGCCAGGAATTGCACCGGCACCTACTCCAAAAATACCGCCCAGAATTGCACCGACCACTGTACCTCCAATAACTATCCAGCCGGCAAAAGCACCGATGGTCATGTTCAATGCCTGCATCCACTCGAGGCCACCATCAATCACTTTACTAAACTCACCATCCCAAAGGTCGTTCCACATCTGAGGAATTAATCTCCAGAGTTTAGGGGCGTCATCATATAATGGACTTTTGTCTGCAAATGGGTTAATTAAGAACCAAATCATCTTTTTGGCCTCTTCCCACCAGTTGCCTATTAAGTGGTTGATGTTTGGAGTAAGATATTTCATTATCCCGGTAATGTGTTTGGCTGTTGCCAAACCAAATAATGCCAAAGCTTTTTTGACTTCACTTTCGGTACTACCGGGTATGTCTTTAATGTAAGGCTCTAGAAACTCTTTTGCTTTTTCTTCTAATATTTCGGGATGATCCCAGATTAGAAGAAATCCATCAATCATGGCTTTAAATAATTTGTATTGCCTTTCAATATCATTCAGAAAGGCCATTACCTTAAGGAAACCGACAACAATAACTTCGATAACAGAAAGTGCGACAGTAAGGGCTTTTTGTACAAAGGCCAGGGCAGTATCAACGAATTCAGCAAATGCATCTATTATATCTGATACTATCTGTTTAAACCGCTCAAAAGCTTTATTTGTTGCGGTGACTGCAGTATCCACAGCAGCATCAATTTTAGTGTTAATTGCATCGCGTATGGTAGGAAAAGCTGCAAAAGCGATATCAACAAAACCCTTTAATATAACACCAAAGCCTTTTATCAAACCAACGACTGCTTTGCGAGCCAACTCTAAAGCAGCCATGGCAAGTTTTTTGGCCTGTTCAAAAACCCATTTAAGTGCAGCCCTAAGCTTATCGAAAATAAAGTTTACAGCTCTTTTTAAACCGTCTATAAGTGCAGAAGCAGCATCAGCCAACCAACCAAAGAAACCTCCACTCTCTTCTTCCGATTTTTTCTTTTTATCTTCTGCCTCTTGCTTAGCTGCCGCGGTTTTTTCTGCAGCTTCTTTATTGGCGTCATCATAATGTTTTTTTGCTTCGGTATTCCCTTTTTCAGTTTCCTTGCCAATTTTACCAATATGCTCTATCGCGCTATTTGTAGCTTTTGTTTTGAAATCGGTTTCTGTGGCATCCAGTTGTTTTTGCCAATCAATTCTGGATTCTGCAACCTGTTTCTGTGCGTTTTGTTGGGCTTTGTTTTGCGATGTTTTCGATTTAATCGTTTCATCACTAATTTGTTCATCCGTTTTTTGTTTCTCAACAATCAATTTTTGTTGATAAGCGGCTTCATCCTGTTGATATTTTTGCGATTGCTCTCCTATTTTTAGTGAGGCCTGGCCTGCAAGTGATGCATCAAGCCTTGCTGCGATCTCTGGTGATAGGTTTGATCCGGTGCCTAATGTTGTAGAATTCACACCCTGTGTTTTTTTGAATCGATGCTTACTTTTTATTTTTTCTTTTCCAGGTTTTTGTATTACATCATTTTCGCCAAAATCATTTTGAATTTCTTTCTGAGCATTGTTCTTTGCTATTAATAGATCTGCTGTTTGTTCTTCCTGTTCTTCAGATAGATTATTTATGCTGGCTTCACCTGTTAAAGTAAGTTCAGGGGCAGCGCCTAATTCATCCGGCAAATTGCTGGTATCTAAATTAATGTTACCCAGTTCATTTTGAGCTGCTCCTGTTATGTTTTCAGATCCCTCGCTATTTCCAAATCGTGATAAAAGTCCTGAAGGAACAAATCTTGCTTGTGGAGGAATAGCAACTTCCTCTACAGCCGGTGGCTGCCAATCGCCTTTGCCTTCAAATTTATTTTTAACTGTTGCGCTGGCCTTTGAGGCAATGTGTTTTGCCTTTGCTTTATTATTTTCGCCATAAGCACTGCCTGTACTTTCTGCAACGGTAGGCACAAGTTCTAAAGCTTTGTCTTTTTGCATCTGCATACTTTGAGATGAGATGCCTTTTGCCTGATTTAATGTTTCTGGTAACTGGGTAGCCGGAGTTGATTGTAGGATAACCAACATATCGCCAGGATTATCCGTTGCTGTTATAGTTGGTTTTTCTTCTGCTAAGCTTTCTGCTGCAACACCTTTTGCGCCAGCTGTTTTAGGAGTATCATTTCCTATTGGTGAAGTTGCCGGTTTTTCTGCTGTTTTAGATGTTGAAGTGGCAGCCTTACTAATACTGGATCCACCTTTGGATGACTCATCCGGCGGAAGAGTTTGAGAACCCTGATTATTAGCCGTTCCTGAAATATCCTTTTTATAAGTTTCATTTTTCTGCGGCTCAATCTCTCCGGTTTGTGTGGCTTTGGCGGCAGGATCAAAGGTTGTGTCTTGTTTCCTTTGCACAGCCTTATCTGTAACAGGGGCAGTTTGCTGTAGAACATGTGTAAGTTCGTGTGCAAGTAATCGTTTACCATCATCGGTTTCCGGGCGGTATTTTCCCTCGTTGAAATAGATGTCGTTTCCGGTGGTAAAAGCCTGGGCATTAAGTTCCCTGTTCATTTGTACCGATTCTTGCCCCGAATGTATTTTTACTGAACCAAAATCTGCACCAATCCTGTTTTCCATAAAGGATTTAGTTTGGTTATCCATAGCGGAGCCATTACCCCTGCTATTTTCTATTGAGGAAGTTAGATGATCACTAACTTTAAACTCACCATTACTTTTTGTTTGAACAAAGGGAGTAATATTTGTAGAAAGAGGTTTTTTATGGATGGTTTCCTCTTCCTCACATGCGGCACATTTAAGTTGGACAAAGTTTGCACTGCTTGAACGCATAACTTTATCAGCAACAGCATCTGCCTCTTTTTCAAACGGATCATCAGGACCACCAACATTCAATTTTGTTTGCAAAAAGAACGAGGCTTCGCCATCGGCCTGCAAGAGTTCATTTTGTTGCAGACTCTCCTGTCTGGCAGACGCAGCAGGTGCAATAATAGGTTCGGAAACAGAATCTTGTTTCACTTTAATTTAAATTGATGTAATATGGAGTTATGGATACTGAGCCAGGAAATAAGCGTAGATATTAGGGCGAAGCGCTTTTAAAGTAGCTGGCTGATTAATGTACATAGAAAATGCTTCGGCAAAATATTCACTTTCTGAAGTTTTTGTTGCAGCATATTCACTCATCCCCTTACGCAAGCCACCATCTTTTCCTAATGCTTCTGTAAAACTGCCTTTTGCCTTATCAGCGCTTAAGGCCTCACCTCCTTTTCCRCCAGAACCTTCATTTGGCCTATTATCTAGTGCATGACCAAATTCGTGGGCCATTATAAATGCTTTTTGAGGCAATGTAGCGCTGAAAAAATCACCATAAACTGTAATTCTTCTCTTCCAATCCGTACTGTCTTTAGGCTTGATCTGACTATATTCTGCAGACTCGTTTTTGGGCCCTTTTGGGCTTTGTCCCAAATGGACAGGTATACCCGTGGCCTTGCTTAAAATGGCTGTTGGCACTATATCTAAAGCTTCTAATACCTGATCAAATTTTGAGTCGCTCATGGTCTTTGATAAATCGGCTAACGGATCGCTTGTTACAGGAACTGCATTAGTTATCTGGTAGGTCGTTTCATACCTCTGGCGCCTTTGAGCTGGAGTTTCAGTATTCGTACGAGCAGTAAAATTGCTCAGTTTTTCTACAGCTAATTGAACGTTTTTCATTTTATTGGCCCCCTTTCCACTAACATCGAACTCAGTTGATGTGAATCGAACTATAGCATCAGGACCTTTTATTTTTGCATCTGCCGGATTTGTTTCTCCACTCAGATCTACGTGTTGTACCGTAGAAATATTGGTGATGGCGGCCTCTGTTGCATCTTTGTTTAAGTTAAAATTATAAAGTATCAATGCTCTCATTGCACTTTCAACCCACGCCTCTGTCGGATCAAAACCTTTTACTACATATGTAACATTGTATCCTGAGCGCACATCTCTAACAATACCTTTCTGGAAAAACAAAGAAATGTTTGTTTGAAGATTGAAACCGATATCGTAACGGATGTTCTGTCTCGTTGCTGCATCATATGATTCGAGATTTTGCACGGTGTCCTCTCCTGGCATTGGTGAACGTTGTATTGTATTTCCGTTTTGTTGTATGGTATGTGTTAACTCATGAGCAAGTAGATGCTTACCCTCTGCAGAATTTGGTCGATACATATTTTCATTAAAATAGATATCCTTACCAACGGTGAATGCCCGGGCATGCAATGAGGCAGAAAGTTGACTGGCATCAGTTCCACTATGGATATTAACGTCAGAAAAGCCGGTTCCAAACCGGCTTTCCATAAAGCTTTGTGTCTCTTTATCCATTTGCATTCCGGTACCCCTTGATGCCTCAATTTGCTCGTTAACTTCTGCTTTTAGTTTTGGCTGGTTGCGGTAAATCAGCTGATCAGTTGAATTACTTTTACTGTCTTCATTTTGAAATGATGCAGGTTTGGGAGTATCAGCATCTTTTGTGTGTTGATTTGCAGTGTTGTGCGATTTGCCTGTACCCTTCATAGTTTATTATTACCAGTCACTGCTACCGCTCTCTGGAGCTGTAGTTACTCCAGCCCCAGTCCAGCTAATTTCTTCGTCCCAGTTCCACCACATATATTGGGGCTCCATGCCACTTAGCGGAAAATAGCTTGCAAATCTTCCAAATGATGATTGATCCATTGTATTGTACATCCAAACCCTTATTGTAGCAGTGTGAGATCTGCAGTTAATGGAATCTACAGTTACATACAGGCCGAAAGAACCAATTGAACATGTATATAAATCCATGGATTGTACACTAGGCCCCACTAGTCTTGAGCTTTGATAAAGTATAAAGGCATTTCTACACGTCTCGGGATCTGTACCTGGAGGGCTTGAAACCCAAAGTGGATAAGCATTAGGATCTGTTACAGGAGGCTTGGTCATTCCGGCGTGCCATGAAGAGTCTGTTCGATGGCTGGCTGCCCACGCTGCACAATCCGATGAAATATTTGCTTTTATTGAATTAAGTCCATCAATTACAGGTTGCCAGCCTCTAACTATTGTAGTGTAGTTATCACCTTCGGGCATATCCCATTGCGTAGCACTAGAGAATGGGGAAAAGAATTCATCTAATATTGCTCCAACGGTAGTTCTTTGAACCAATCTTTTACTTTTTATAGATGAATCTTTCCCTTGTTGTAGGGTATGAGTCAACTCATGAGCAAGCAAATGTTTTCCCTTGTCGGACTGTGGCTGATATTCTCCCTGATTAAAATAAATATCGTTTCCAACGGTAAAGGCTCTAGCGCTAAGGTTGTTGCTTAATTGTACCGACTGATTGTCTGTATGAATGTTAACATCGCTAAAA
This sequence comes from Pedobacter sp. 10L46_2, assembly GCF_056395165.1. Taxonomy (NCBI): domain Bacteria; kingdom Pseudomonadati; phylum Bacteroidota; class Sphingobacteriia; order Sphingobacteriales; family Sphingobacteriaceae; genus Pedobacter; species Pedobacter sp. 10L46_2. The sequence continues at coordinate 1,341 of NZ_JBFTIZ010000171.1, read as the reverse complement.
TCACTTCCGAAACGGCTGCTCATAAAGCTATTTGTTTCCGTATCCATTTTACTTCCGGCACCGCGCGAAGATTCTATGGCATCTGAAACCTGATTGCTTACTGTTGAACTATTTTCAGCTTTTGCCTGGATACCTGTAGTTATTCCAGCAACTAAAGGTTTTCGCTGTGCTTTCTCTTCTTCTTCGCAATGGCTGCATTTTCGCTGAATGAATGAACTTTTGGGCATACGCATTACCTGATCTGCCATTGCGTCGGCTTCATCTTCCAAAGGATCATTAGGCGATCCTACCGTCAGTTTTGCTTGAAAAAAAATGTCGGCACCGGTTTTATCAGCAGCAACTTCACTTTGCTGTAGCATCTCGTCTTGATGAGCTGCTGCCATTGGTGTTACAACAGACTCTGATACGGCAACATCTTTCATAGCCTAATATTTTGGACCTCGATCTAAATAGTTTTTCCCTCTTTTCTGAATTCTTTTTTTATACCTTCTAAAAGGTCTTTTTCCCTAATGATATTTTCTTTGCGGTGAAGTGCCATTAAAGAAGCGTATTGAACAACATTTATTATCGAACCACCAGCGAGTTCATATTTTTCTGCAATGCTATCAATATCCAAGTCCTCTTCAAGCTGTACTTTATTACTAAATGTTTGGCGCCATAATATAGATCGTTCGTTACTTTTGGGCACAGGAAAATAGATAATAGACTGTAACCGCCTACCGAATGCTTCATCCACGTTGTTGCGCATGTTGGAGCTTAAAATTACCAAACCGTTGTAATCTTCAAGTCGCTGTAACAGGTATGCAATCTCTTGATTTGCATATTTATCGTGCGCATCAGAAATTGATGTTCTTTTGCCAAATAGCGAATCGGCTTCATCAAAAAACAAGATCCAGTTTTTGTGTTCAGCTTTTGCGAATACTTTTTCCAGATTTTTCTCGGTTTCTCCTATGTATTTTGAAATAACCATTGATAAATCAACTCGGTATACATCTACACCTGCCAGTTTTCCAAAAAGTCCGGCAGTTAGCGTTTTTCCTGTCCCTGGAGGCCCGTGAAATAATGCTTTATAACCAGGTTTCAGTGTTTTTTTCATCCCCCATTCGTTCATTAACACAGGGCCATGTTCTAACCATATTTTAATTTCACCTAACTGTTGCATTGTGTGCCTGTCTAGCACCAAATTATCCCATTCCAGCTGGGTGTTTATTCTTTTGGCAGGAAATTCCATACTAAAGGAAGGCTTGCGCAACTTGCCACCAGTAAAAAGGTCTATATACTCATCGTTAATTAACAGTTGTCCGCTTAAAATGGGTTCGTTTGCAGGAGATGACCCAAGCC
>NZ_JBFTIZ010000170.1:1960-10705 GCF_056395165.1 Pedobacter sp. 10L46_2 | reverse complement strand
AAGTAAAGGAAATACGAATACTTATTCTAAGTTTTGATATGTCTACTTAAATGAAAGGATCTTTTAGATTTTTTGTGAACTGGGGAAATAGATAAGTAGAATTTACCTAAATCTAACCTCAATGATAATGTTCATAATGTGCTTAATAAAGTCAATGCATAGGAAAATGCAGGTAGAAAATCCAAACCTTAGAGACCTAATTCTTTTAAATTGGGGTCGCGGAAGTCGTCTAAGCAAAGAAGAGGTGGCTTCCTTAATAGCGCAATGTTATAGAGCAAAAGAAATTGGTGAAATTATTGTCTGGTATGAGTAAGACGCATATAGGACAGATTCAGATATTGACACAATTTACCCGCTCATTTGTCATAGTTGCCCCTCATCTTAGTAGCTATATTTTAGGATCTTAGTGTTAATGGAAATAACCCATTATAAAACTTAGAATCATGACAGTTAAAAACCCATTTGTCTGGACCGAAATCAGTGTAAACGATCTGGCCAGAGCTAAGAAATTCTATGAGGAGGTATTGCAGATTCAACTATCTGAAATGGCACCTCCTGATAATATGAAAGTAGAGAAAGACGATCCTAATTACTTTGAGATGCTCGCATTCCCCGCAGATATGATGGGACCGGGCAGTAGTGGCACATTGTGTAAATCTGAAATGGGAAAACCGGGAGTAGGAGGTACAATGGTGTATTTTTATGCCGATGACTGTGCAGTTGAGCTTTCAAGAGTGACAGCAGCAGGAGGTAAGGTGATTGCCGAAAAAATGTCCCTTGGAGAATATGGTTTCTGTGGTGTCGCTGAAGATACTGAAGGCAACCAGATTGGTTTTCATTCGCTGAAATAGTATTTAAACGCTGTCCAATTGCGGCGGGCAGCGTTTAAAATATATTATATCTGATTTAATGCCTTTACTACTCTGGAAGTAGTTAGTTTGAGCTCAAATAGAAATATTAATACATAAATAGTAATCATCAATATGAAAGGTATAAATGATTCAATATTAGTTTTGCCTCTTAGTATTCCGATGAGACCAATAAAGGTTCCAAATGCCAGCAGGCCAATGATTGCAATTGGTAGTGCACCAGGTCTAATTCTGTAATGATTTACATAAGGATCTTTTGAAAGGCTAATAATAAGTTTAGGCAGAAAGAACTCAAAGGATGTTTTGATTCTGGTAAATTTTAAATCCTTTTTGTCTTCAAGTCCCCAAAATATCTTGTCGGTACCGATGTCGACACTCTTAAATTTAAAATCAAGAGACATGGTTTCTTTCATGGATGCCTTCCTTAGGGCAGTTTCTACTTGAGCGTGATTTAGGTTTGATGGAAAATGAACGGTTTTAAAGTACATGGTAGAGCGGTATGATTTGATGATTGTAAAATAGCAATATTATCAATTACTTAGTTCTTTTTACTCCTGGGCTTTTTAGGCTTAGGTTCTGGAAGTGCTGCCGCTGTAATCCTTACCAACTCACTAATCCATTCCCGGTCTTCAATTTGTTCTTCGATCAGAAAGCTAGGTTTTGCTCCAGGATACGGAGAAGCCTCTACCACGCTTCTTATAAACTGCTTTCCAGCTTCTGTGGCTTTAATAAACAGCTTGTTGTCACAAACCAAAGCAAAGATCTTTTGGTCTGCATAAAGGCCGTACTCTCCAAACATTTTCTTGCTGCTGATCGTTCCCGCTCCTTGTATTTGATCAACAATAAAATCAACAAATTTCTGATCTGATGCCATAGTGTGTATTAGGGTTTGGAAATAATTGTCATTGCATTACTGTAAGCTGTTACCCCCGGATTATAAAGACATTGAAGCATAGCTGCTCCGTTTTTAAAAGTTCCTTCTTGCGTAACAGTCACTTCATAGTTAAATTCAGTTTTGCCTGAGGGCAGTAAATCTATAAATAGCTGCTGACCAGCATCTCTTACAGACCTGTAATAATATGTACCGTCCTGGTATTGTTGACCACTACTGCCGTCCAAAGGTTCGAATACACCTGCACGTTTATCTTCAAGTTGTACAAAACGTAAGCTTACCGTTGTTTCTACCGTTAACACAATTTTTATCTTTTCGCCTATTTTTAAAACAGTTTTATCTGAAAGTGGCCCCCAGGCATTCTTCTGTTGATCATAATTAAATAAAGTTTTCTTCAGTTTTACCTTATTATTAGCATCATCGGCCTGCGCTTCAGCGCTGAAGTAATGCCATGTAATGCCACCACTAACCGTATTATTTGCTGAGACCGTTACCGGAGATACCTTGTTAAGACTGATGAATTGGTTGCGCTGCCCAGCCAAAAGACCATTTGAACTGTTCATCTGCTGATTACCAACCTGAGCAGAAACAGAATCTGGCACAAAACTGGTCTTTATTGTTGCCGACTCCTTAAGCATGTCGATAGCTGCAGCAGTACCCGTGGTTGTGCGCCAACTGTAATCTTGCTTGGCCGACAGCATCCATTTGCTTAACCCATCTGCAATCTTTGTATTTTGCCCGGCTTGTGTAAAGGCCTCATAAAGCATTGCAATGGTTTCTTCTTTTGAATGGCTCAAATCATCGCCATCTGAAATTTCTTTCCATCGCATTCCATTTAGGTCGTCGTTTATTGCCCGTTGTTGTATGTTACTCAGTTGGGCAAGGGCCTTTTTATAGACTTGGTGATCTGGAGTTGTATATTTTAATGAAACAATGATCCATAAAGCCTGATCATATAAGCGCTTATTGTTGATGTCTTTTTCGGCAAGTTCAAGAGTGGTATTTATTTTTTTGATGACACCAGGATTAAGGGGATACTCGTTTTTCCAAAATGACCGGGAGTAGGCACCAAAAAGATTACCATCTGTACCGTTTGTAGCGTATAAAGAATCGGTATATGTAATTAACCTCTTGATGAAAATTGAATGCCTTTGATAGTCGTTCGCTTGCCATCCTTGCTGATTTAACTTTCCAAATCCTCTTAGTACATAATTAGATATCCAAATATTGCTTTTTCCACCCTCAAACCAGGGGAGCGCGCCGTAGAAATCTTGCATGGAATACAACTTATTTAAATGGTCGGAAATTATGGACCTGTTGCTTATGGTATCTAGAACCTGATACAATTGTTTTTGCTGCTTAGCAGTTTGGTTTGCCAGGTTTAACCAAGGCATGGCCGCTTCTGCAAGTTCATCCGGAAGTTTGCGTTCCGTAGTATCTGAAATGGCATCCGGCGAACGCATTTTAAATGATTTTGCAAGCTCAGGCTGATTACGCATCAGCTGATTTGCGGTTACTCTGGCATAGAGTTTATTAAATACCTGTTCAGAACAATTAAAGGAATAATTGGCTAAAAATGGTAATGAGTTGATTAAGGCTGCTTGTGGCTTAGCATCTGCATAGAGACTAAGGCCATACAAATCTGCGTCGTCTGGTAGCTTAGGAGCCTGTACCAAACTGTCTTTCTTTGAAAATACAAGGGGCACTTGCTTACGCATAAACACTTTTTTGGGCAGTATCGGCAACGTGTGCTCTTCAGCATCTGCCAGGGCGCCTCCATTTACAGTGGTTACAATTGTTAGTGGATTCAGCTGTCCTTCGGGCACTTTAAAAGCAAAACCTGCTGTTTCAGTTAACTTTCCGGCTACTTTAACTATTTTAAAGGCAGGTTCTTTCAGTACTTTTGCAGTCAGGTCTTCACCAGTAACGGCATCTTCTATCTTACAGCTAAGTTTTACGTCCATAGCTGCACTATCCAGATTGCTAATCCTGCTATTCAATACAATTTCATCACCCTGATAGAGCAGGCGTGGCATGTTAGGCTGAACCATCAGGTCAAGGCGTGTATTTAGTTTTCGCTCTGCATATGCAAATAGACCGCTTTTTGTATGTGCCATTAACTTCCAGTTCCATGCGGTTGCTGTTTGGGGCATGGTAAAATTAAAGGTATATAGTCCGTTTTTATCGGCGTATAGTTTTGGATAAAAGAATGCTGTTTCGCTAAAATCTTTACGCACCATTGGTTGCGGTTCAGGAGTTCCCGGTAATATGATCTTTCCTTTGGTGCTAATAATCAGCACGCCATTTGCGGCTTTTGAGCCATAGATAGCAGTGGCATCGGCACCTTTTAATACCATAGCTTCAGTTATGGAGGCTGCATTAAAATCATTTAATGAGCCGGAAAATGGAACACCATCTACTATAATTAGAGGCTGCGCATTCTGAACAAGAGAATTTGTACCCCTTATGTAAATCGCGCTGCCCGTAGTGGCATACCTCACTACGTCGGCTGTGTTATAGCCCCTTACTACAACCTCATTCAGCTGACCATCTTCTAAGCTTAGAAAGCTCGCTGAAGGTACTGCCAATCCAGGTACTCGGCCTCTTAGTTGCTGCAACATAATATCGCCTTCATATTCATTTATGAATTCGCTTTGATTATTGTATTCGTTATTACCGGGCCAATAGTGATAATAGGGCCTGCTGTTATTAATTGTTTGACTCCAGCCCCCATACAGGTAACCACTGAAGTAAGGATTGTTGGGGATGTTCCACTGGTGTGAAGCAAGTTTGTCTAATGCGGCGTCGTACATTCCCGTCATGAGTTGCGCCGCGATATTTTCTTTTGCTGTTTTTACCGATACGGTAAAAGTTTCTTTTGTACCAGGAGCCAGAACCTTCCTGTATTTTTCTATGATAATTTCTGGTTTTGCCGAGGTAGGTGGGGCTAGATAAACGTTTTGGTCATTTATATACAGTTTATTGTTTAGTACATAAGCTTTTGTGAGTACAAGCGATTCTAATGCATCTTTTGGTACGGTAAAAGTATATGCTTGCATTCCCTTACCCTGGTATTGTGTGTGGTAGGTGGTTTTTACGGCAATGCTCTGCTTTTGGCGCACATAATAAGTTAACCCATACACCACATAGGCACTGTCTATGGTAGCAGTGTAATAATCTATTTTATCGCCGGGTTTGGCAGTATTGATGGACAGGTAGTTAAAGTCTTCTAAATTACCGGGAGTGGCGCTTTGCTCAGTATCAAATACATCAAAATTGATGCTGGCATGGCCCGATGTTTTTTCCGATTGGGTTGTAGTTACTGCAAGTTCGTACTTGCCGGCTTGAAGTAATGTTTTGTCTAATTGAAACTGAATAGTACTATCTATTGGTATTGTTTTTTCAAAGATTGATTTCTTTTCGAGGCTTGTCCTGTTAAGGATTTCCTCGTTTGGAAACCATACTTTTAATTGATCTTTAGTGTATTGCCATTGATCTACAATTTCACTACGAGTGGTATCGGGCACTATAATATTCTGAAAAATGCTGATATGAATTTCCTTAGGTTTAAACTTGCTATTTTCTGTTTTTGCATTGATGTTTAGCTTTGGGAGGCCTTTTCTGTCGTACTGATCTACTGCCGGAATGTTGATCTTGACCGGCCATGAAGATACGCTGAATGTGTTATCCTGGCTGGTGGTTTCGCCAGTGGCTTCTGTGGCCGTGGCTGATAACCTGTAAGTGATAGCCCATTCCTTATCGGGATCAGGATTTTTTTTCGGCAGGTTTACATCATTTACTTTTATCACTAACAAGCCCTTTTCATCAGTATAACCGATTGTATCTGTTACTATGGGATTGATATATGGGGCATTTCCAAAATAGTTAGATTCTCTTATTATCTGGTAAGTAATTTTTACACGGTTAAGATCTGCACCGCTGAGCGACTTCACTTTAAGCTTTAGCTCAAAAGGTTCGCCGGGTAATGGCCCTTCGGCAGGTTTTTCCATAGTTATTTCCATTGTTGGCCGTTTGTATTCCTCGACCTTAAAATAACCATTATCGCCATCAATTACATCGCCATCAATAGACCATTGCCCGGTCATTGCATTTTTTGGAATAACAAAAGAACCCGAAAAACTTCCATAATCATCAGGAACAAGCTTTATGGAATCAACGGTTCTATAGTTAGGGTCTTTTAATTCCAATAGGGGTTCATTGTCTGCCATCCAGCTTTTAAAATACTTATTTGCTTTACTGAAGACGATGTTTTGACCTGTTGAAGGATCTCTGGTAAGCATAATAACTTTATATTGTACGCGCTGCCCCGGGCGGTAAATTCCTCTGTCGGTATAAATTTGCAATTTTGTCTGGGCGTCATAAAATTCTTCCAGGTCATCATAAGCCTCAGTATTGTATATCTCCCGTGGTAAGTTCCTCTTGGGCCTATTAAAATCGTGCATTAGGGTATCTTTGCCAGAAACGAACATGAATTCTTTTGAGGTGTAGGTTTTTTTTATGGATGTAAAACCCTTTAAATTGGTGCTGACCTGTTCCGTTGCTACTACTTTTACGCCACTTATGGGGAAGCCCGTTTTTCTGTTCAACACTATAAAATGATCTCCGGTATTCACAACAGCCAGATCAGACACCTGAAAATGAATGTATTCCATGTGGCTAAGGTTGGCTGCAGTTTTAATCTCGGAAGGCGAGAAAATTACATTATAGGTGCCCACTGGCAAACTTTCGAGCTTTAGGTAGAGTGCATGTTTGTCGAAATCATCAGTTCCGGCAGGTAAGAGGAAGCTGGAATCGCGGATAGCGGGGCGGTTGAGCAGTACTTCTATTCGTTCTGTTTTTAAGTTCGGAAATTTCTCTTTGATACCAATTTTAACGATTCGGTAATAGATTTTTTGTATACCCCTATATCTTGCTGTAAGCATGATTGGCGCTTCCGTCATCTGGCGGTCTGTCACTTGAACATTGATCTCTTGATTTTTAATCTTTTTAAGCAAGGTTTCCAGTGTTTTTTTATACGCTGAAAACTCATTTACAACGCTCTGGTGCTGCTCATACAATTGGACAGCTTGTCTAAGGTATCCTTTGTATTGAGCTTCAAACTTTAGTCCGTATTTGATTCCCTTGTAATATTGATACTGAAACAAATAGAAAGTAGCTGTGGCTTGAATGGTGTTTAATGGAGAGGAGAGGTTTTTTTTGAGGTAAGTAGTCCATGCGTTCGACAAGATATTGGGCATCCGGGAATAGAAATAATATTTGATAAGCATCTGAATGTATTGCAGTTCTTCGGGTTTCGAATTGTGTTTGCGCATCCATAATGTATAGGTGTCCATCAAATGTGAATGGATTTTGGCGGTGTCTAATGACGATTGTAAGGCTTGCTGAAAGCCTTTGGGTTCAGATACTATAAGTGTCTGAATATCTTGATCGGACAGGTTTAGATCGGTGGTTTTTCCTGTTTCGAAGCCAATGCGCTCGGTAAGCGCTATGTCTGCAAGGTCGGCTTTAAACAGTAACTTATCGGCATTGGATGAGAGCCACGAGATATCTATACTTTTACCTGGTATGGCCGAGCCACTGAGCCGTAAAGCCTCTTTGAAATGAAACCTAACAATGCTGTCGCGCTGTAATAAATTCATGGCACCATAGTTAGGTTGGAGGTTCTTAGTTTCGTAGGTGCTGGGCCTAAACTTTAAGTGCTTGTGCGCAAAGAAAAGTACTCTGCGCGCCTGCATCAGGTGCATTGCAGTTTTTAGTAAGGTTGATGATTTTTTGTTGATGAGCAAACTATCAATAAAAGCGCTGTTCCTGAAATATAAACTGTCCTCAGTTTTTAAGTCTTTTATTAGCATAGCGTAATACAAGCATCGCGCTAAAGCAATATCATTGTTGATTCTGATAGATTCCTCTTTTTTTGAGTTGACGGTTTTAAGCGTTTCTTCGAGTTGAGTTCTTGTTCTTATGGAATTTTCAATGTTCGTCCACTCATCATTAAGGTCGGTTTGGGCAAATGCTGTTGATGCATTAAAAAAAGCGAATAGTATGCAAGCTAGGATAAGACGCATGAGAGAAACATTAATTTTGTGTAATGCAATTTAGTGATTTGAAATTCACTTTTATAGTAGAAAAACTTCAATGCCATCATCTCGACTTGAGGAGAGATCTCTTGAAGAGATTGGAAAATTATAAATTCTATAATATCTTCGGTTCAAATGAAAAAAATATTCCTGCTACCCATCTTTTTTATAATCCTGGCATTGAGCGCTCGATCTCAAAATGTAACAAGCTTACCAGATTCAATTTATTCAGGAGAACAGGGCAAGATGCATGTGCAAGGCGTTGCTGTAGATAAAGCCAATGGATATGTTTATTTTTCTTTTACAGATAGGCTCATTAAGATGGATCTTTCGGGCAAACTGATAGGCAGTGTAACCGGTTTTGTAGGGCACCTTGGCGATTTGGATTTTAATGCAGCCGACGGGAAGATATATGGTTCGCTGGAATATAAGAATGATGCTATTGGTAAGGGGATCAGGAAATCATTGGGTGTACAAAACAACAATGAAAACGGTTTCTATATCGTGATATTTGATGGTTCCCGCATTGTGCGCCCTGATATGAGTGCAGAGAAAGAAGATTTGCTACGCACTGTTTACATAAAGGAAGCGGTAAAAGATTACCAGGACAGCGTACAGACTGCCAATGGTAAAAAGCCACACAGGTTTGCCTGTTCCGGAATAGATGGTGTTGCTTTTGCCCCGGCAATAGGAAGTGCTGATACCAATAAAAAATACTTGTACGTTGCGTACGGTGTTTATGGTGATACCGACAGAGATGATAATGACCATCAGGTTTTATTAAAGTACGATATCGCCAACTGGGATAAATATGGGCAGCAGTTATCGCAGGATAAATTGCACCATTCGGGACCTGAAAAGCCTTTGGATAAATACTTTGTAAAAA
>NZ_JBFTIZ010000170.1:0-1919 GCF_056395165.1 Pedobacter sp. 10L46_2 | reverse complement strand
GTATATCATGGTGCTAAAACGCAGTTTCCAAATTACGACTTGTTTGTAATTGATGCACATCAAAAGCCGGGTAAAGGTCAAATATCATCGGGTAATGAAACGATAAAAGTTCAAACTCTTTCTTTGTTGCAGGCAGGGCCAAAAGATGCAAATACGGGTATAAGCGGTTGGCGCTTTGAATGGGGAGCCACTGGTTTATGTCCTTTAGACGATGGGTTGTTTTATATTTCGCACAATAAAAAAAGCGAAGACGGACAGGAGCAGAGCACCATTTATAAATACAAATGGATAGGAGATGCTCAGAGCTCTTTTTCGAAAGCCAATCTTGAACTGCCCCTAAAGAATACTTCGCCACAGTAAATGTAACCTGCCTTTTCAAAAACATGCTTCATGGCTCCGTTATCAAAGTTGGTATCGGCTTTAACGCTGTGTATGTTGTTTCTTTGCGCAAAATCTTCAATGAAGTTCAACATCTTTCCCGATAAGCCTTTGCCAAGATAGTCTTCGGAAATTGCGACTCTGTGAAAGACAACAAAATCACCATCCGTTAACCATTTTCCTTTTATTTCTGCATAGGCAGGTTCGTCGTTAATTAGAATTGCACAATAGCCAGTAATGGTATCTCCATCGGCCATTACAAAACCAGCTCCCTTAGCTATGTCATTTTCAATTACTGTAGGGTTTGGATAACCATCCTGCCATTGGTTACTGCCATCTTCTTTTCTGCGCAGGATTGCTTTTTGCAGAATCACCCATATTTGGGGCAAATCATTTAATGTTGCTTTTCTAAAAACGTATTCCATAGTAATGCAAAGTTTGTTAAAAATATGCGTCTATACAACTCACAATGAAGAGGGAAATAAACTATGATATATCGGTAACTAATAGATCGATATTATATCTAATTTGTAAAACCAAACATTTAAACATGAAAATACAGCTTCTGTTGTTCTTATTATTAATAACCCTTAGCGGGTACTCACAAAACAAAAAAGAGGCTTTAACTCGTGAATTGGTTAGCGCTGAGACTGATAGGATTTATGAAAAGCTGGTGAAAATCAGAAGAGATATTTATGCAAACCCTGAATTGGCAGGGAATGAAAAACGTACTCAGGAGATCATAAAGAAATATTTACTGGATTTAGGCATCGAAGTTAAAACAGATACTTACGGGCATAGCATTATAGGTATTTTAAACGGAGAAAAAAAAGGAAAGAAGATAGCATGGAGAGCTGAAATGGATGCTTTACCAAATGGGCAGCATGGTTGTGGCCACGATGTACATATGGCAATTGGATTAGGAATAGCAGAAATACTTGCAAAAAATAAAGAGTCAATAAATGGAACGGTATATTTTATATTTCAACCAGAAGAAGAAACATTTGTTGGCGCAAAAAAAATGATTGAACAAGGCTTGTTTTCGATAATCAACCCCGATGAAATTTATAGTTTACATGTAACAGCATTGCCTGTGGGGCAAATTATGGTTAAACCAAATGAAATGTTTGCCTACCAAAAACGAATAAGAATTAAACTAAAAAATGAGCTATCCAAAGAGGAAGTTAAAGGGCTTACCAGGAAAATGTACAGTTCATTATCTCGCTCACAACTTAACAGTAAGCCCTGGGAAATACAACATATGAGTGACCCTAAAATAGGATTGATGAATCCGAATACAATCTTTAAGGACTACATGATTGTGGATGATAAATTTAATATCTACTCAGAGAAAGACGAGCTTTTTTTAGAAACATATTTATACGAGACAAATCAATCGAACCTCCAAAAAATCATACCTAAAATTGAACAGTTAATTGGAGAAGAAAGATATAAAGATAAACTGCTTTCTATTTCATTTATACAGGAAAATCCAACTGTAGTTAATGATGAGAAATTGACCAAAAGCGCAATAAAAACAC
>NZ_JBFTIZ010000169.1:0-8817 GCF_056395165.1 Pedobacter sp. 10L46_2 | reverse complement strand
AGTAGATTCTGCACCATTAGATTTTACAACGCTAAGCACACCATCTTTAATTTCCCATCCTTTTTCAGGAAATTTGGTTTTGTATGCACCAACCCAGCCGTTAGTAGTTTTCCGTCCCATAATAAAGAAAAACCTTCTGCTTTTTCCTGCTTAGATAAATCATTAGGAACCATGTTTACTACATAAATGTCGTCTATTTTAGATGGCTTAAGGTTTTCCGTCTGTATGCGTACGTTACGCCAGCGGATCTGTTTGCCGGGAGTGTCATTTTTTCCAATTGCGTGTACCTRCAAAGCGATGAAGCCAGATGGGGTCATTGCATCTACAACATTTGCAGTGGGAACACCATTAACCCAGGTTCTTATAGAGTTACCGATACACTCGATATGGTATTTATTCCATTGATCCTTTTTAAAAGCAGCCTGACCTTTAGGATTAATATCTAAAGGATATAACCATCCGCGACGCGCTTCATCGTATAATCCACCGCTCCATTTTCTGTCAGACGGATCTACTTCCACCTGATAGCCATGCACCCTGCCATTATTATAATCAGCTTTACTTTCACTTCTGATCTGTATACCCGAATTCATAGAATTATCAACCAATAACTCTACTTCAAGTATAAAATCACCATAATTTTTTTCTGTCGTTAAAAAAGAGTTAGGAGTGTTTGAAACCGTAGTTCCAACAATCTCCCCATTTACGACTTCGTATTTTGCCTGGCCGTTTAATTGTTTCCATCCCTGTAAATCTTTTCCATTAAAAAGATTTTGCCATTTCCCTGTTTGCGCCTGTAATGTAAACGGAGTGGTTCCAAACATCAGGGCAGCAACAATCAGTAACTTTGTTTTTTTCATTAGTGTGTATTATTTGTTTTAATCTATGTTTAAGAGTTATTTTCCAAAATTGGCAGCCTGCTTGTTCAATGTATCAGCAGAAACTTCTGTACCTGAACCTACAAGGATTCTGTAACGAAAAGTAACAGATGCGCCAGGTTTTAGGGTTAGATTTAAAGATTCTTTTCCTTCGCTGAATATGGCCTGTCCAAGTGGATTAGCAGCAAACAAACCGTAATCACGTGCATGCCAGTAAGTAGGATAGCCGGGGTTTTTAGGGTGATCTATGATTGCTACAGAAAGCGATTTGCCTTCTTTAACTCCGTATAAAACACACCAGTTACCTCTGGTGCCCCAGGCATCATTACCTTTTTTACCGGCACTGGTTAAATAGGTGCCATTTGCGCCGTTACCTGATGCTGAAACTTTTGTTGTATTTCCTTGACTATCAGTAAATTCTTCTACTTTATTTGAAGGGAATTCCAGCTCTTTGGTAACACGGATACCTAGCATACCATCTTTAATATCTTTAAATTTCACAGTGTCTTTTTGAGCAGTAAGTGTGGTTATTCTGTCAATAATTCTGGCATTGTCAGTTCCCGAGAAAACAAATGTAGTTTGCTCTTTTAACAGTATATCTTTGGCCTGATTTTCCCAGTTCGCGGTATAGCTTAACTTACCACTGGCTTTGCCGTTTTCAACCTTGTCTACCTTCACATTCCTGATCCATCCATATTTTACTTTCTTTTCTGCAGGTATAGCAAAAGAGTTGTTCCAGAAGTCTAGCCCATTTACACTTTCATAGTTAAGCCACAAGCCAACGTGGTGCGGATGATCTACGCGTTCGCCCTCGCGTTTATTTAAAGGAAAGCCCCTGGTTACAATAGCACCATCGGCAGCGAGTATCGGATAGAGTATGGGCTTTTCCATATTCTCAGGATAGATAAAACTGGTAAAGGGTTTACCATCTATCAGCACATCGACTTTGCGCTCCTGATCATTTCTTACAAGAGAAACATTTTTATTTTGCGCATTAGCATTTAAGCTAAAGTAACAACAGGCAATAATCAAGTATTTTTTCATTCAGATTGTCCAGATTTTAAACATATTTGGTTAACTAATATACCGCTCTTGGAATTGAAATTCCCCAGAAAAATGCATTTTGATATTGAAATATTACGAAAACGATTGCGAAGAATGCCTCCAGATTTCAGCAATTAGCCTTATAATTGTATATAGAAAAAGCCACCCAAAATGAACCGTAAACATTTTCTTTCCTTTGTTGTCACAGCCGGAGTATCTGCTTCAACGTCAAAGGTATGGAGTAATACTGAGGCGGTAAATAAAGTGATAACCTCAGAGTTGGCTAAATCAAAAATACCACCGTACCTTAAGCCGGGCGATACCATAGCAATAACAAGTCCGGCCAGCTACATCTCTTTATTAGACATCCAGCCATCCGTACAATTGATGCAAGGCTGGGGCTTTAAGGTCGAAACCGGGAAAACGATAGGAGCAAAAGACTTTTCACTTGGAGGTACCGATCAGGAAAGAGCAGCAGATTTGCAGCGGATGTTAGATGATCCTAATATCAAAGCAATTATGTGTGCCAGAGGGGGCTACGGACTGGTACGGATAATTGATAAGCTGGATTTTACAAAGTTCAAAGCCAATCCAAAATGGATAATAGGCTTTAGCGATATCACGGTTCTTCATACACATATTCATAGCAATTATGGTATTGCAACCATACATTCTAAAATGTGCAACAGCTTTCCAAACGATTGGCTGCTGGCAAAACCCATTCAAATAGAAACAATTCTCTCGATAAGACAGGTACTAACCGGCGAGGATGTTAAATACACTGCGCCACCGGTAAGTTATAACCGGCCGGGTAAAATAGAAGGTGTTTTAGTAGGGGGCAACCTTAGCCTCATTGAAACCCTTGCGGGAAGCAATTCCGATCTTAAAACTGATGATGCCATCTTATTTGTGGAGGACACCCATGAAGAACTGTACAGTATCGACAGAATGTTTTGGAACCTAAAACGCAGCGGAAAACTAGATAAGCTTAAAGGATTAATTATAGGAGGCTTTAGCTTAAAAGAAGAAACTCCGGGCGAAGAATTTGGCAGGACAGTTTACGAGATCGTAACAGAGAAAATAAAGGAATATGATTACCCTGTATGTTTTGATTTCCCTGTGGGTCATCAAATCAATAACTTTGCACTCAAATGCGGTGCAAAGCATATCCTTAATGTAGATGAAAATGGCAGTTCCCTTGTATCCATCTAATCCTGCTTCCATAAAACTCTCTGAGCTTACCGGTCAAATCCAGCAGGCAATAGATGGGGTATTCGGACAAAGAACCTTTTGGGTAATTGCCGATGTTACCAATTATACCTACAAGCCACAAAGCAATTACCATTATTTTGAACTGGTAGAGAAAGAAAAATCATCTAACAGGATTCTCGCTAAAATTGCCGGAAGGGCCTGGGGAAACGCCTCTGTAAACATTGCCAACTTTGAACAGGCAACCGGACAGAAGTTTAAAAACGATATTAATGTTTTGGTACAGGTTACCGTTCAATATAACCCCGCTTTTGGCCTGCAGCTAAATCTGATAGATATAGATACCAACTTTACCCTCGGCCTATTTGAACAGCAACGAAAAGATACGCTAGAAAGGCTGGTCAGGGAAAATCCCGAATTCATTCAAAAAAGGGGAGAGCAGTACTTTACTAAAAACAGTGGCCTGCAATTAAATAAAGTATTACAACATATTGCCGTTATTTCCTCAGATACATCTGCGGGTTATATGGATTTTAAGCATACGCTTGAAAATAACTCATTTGGGTACAATTTTATAATTGATAACTATTTTACCCTAGTGCAGGGTGATGTAAATGCCAAACAGATTCTTAACAAGATCATAGAAGTATATCAATCTGCCAAAGCATATGACGCAGTGGTTATCATTAGAGGCGGTGGTTCGCAAACCGATTTTCTCATATTTGATAATTACGACCTGAGCAGGGCAATCGCTAAATTTCCCATTCCGGTAATTACAGGAATAGGGCACCAGAAGAATGAAACCATTGCCGATCTTATGGCACATACTTCAACCAAAACACCAACCAAAGCAGCTGAGTTAATAATTGCGCATAACAGGGCATTTGAGGAATCGGTATTGAGCATTCAGAAAATGATGCTGATTAAAACATATCAAATGATCAATCATCATAAAGACAGGCTTAATCATCTGAATCAGATTACCATAAACACCACAAGAAACCTGTTGCATGAGCATCACAGAAGTATTTTAAATTTATCAGGCCTGATACTCACCAACCCTAAAATAATCATCTCAAACAGGCGTAAGGACCTCAGTAACCTAAACAGCAACCTGCAATCATACAGCAGAATGTATTTTGCTAATAAAAGAGGTTATATAGGCCACTTTCAGTCGCTGGTAAAATTGATGAGTCCGCAAAGTATCCTCAATAAAGGCTTTGCGATTATAAAAATAGACGGGAAGATTGTAAGCAATGCAGATGGGGTAGAAGCCGGTCAGGAGTTAACAGTCAGATTGGCTACAACAGAAATAAAGACAACAGTAAAATCTAAATCCAGATACAATGGGAACGAATTTAACATATGAGGCTGCCTATAAGGAGCTAACTGAGATTGCACAGGAAATAGAGAATGAATCTGTTTCAGTAGATGTACTTGCTGATAAGGTTAAGCGTGCATCGGAACTGATTGAGTTTTGCCAAACCAAACTAAGGGCAACAGAAATAGAAGTAAACAAGATCATTAAACAAATGGAGAACCAATAAACTATAACCAGTTATTGGCTTTGTACCACTTAACTGTATCAATTAATCCCTTTTCAAGATTAAACTTAGGTGCATAGCCAAGATCCTGCTTTGCGCTGTCAATATTGCAAGCCCAGTTAATAGCAGTAAGCTCTGCCATCTTTTCTTTATTTAAGGTAGGCGTATTCTTACTGTTTAAATAAATGAAATCCATAAATGAAGCCATAGCTCCAACAACAGGTACGGGTAAATGGAACTTAAAAGTTCTTTGCTTTAGTGTCTTTTTAACCAGTTCAGCAAGCGCATAACGATCGTAAACATTGCCGTCCGAAATATTGTATTGCTTTCCATTAATCTTAACAAAAAGAGAATTTACAATAACATCAGCAAGGTCTTTTACATAAATGAAGCTCAGCTGCTGTTTAAAACTGCCTATGTGAGGTTCCAGACCTCTGCTTATACTTTTAAATAGAATAAAAATATCCTTTTCACGAGGGCCATACACCGCTGTGGGGCGAATGGTGATCAGCGGCAGACCCGGAATTTCAGATAAGTATTTTTCGGCAAGTAATTTACTTGTTCCATAATTAGTTACCGGATGGGCAGGAGTATCCTCTTTAATTTCCTTACTAAGATCAACCAACGGACCCAAAGCAGCCAGACTACTCACAAAAACAAACTTTTCTAGTCTGATACTGGCAGTAATTGCGGCAACAGCAAGGTACTCGGTAAACTCAGCATTTATCTTATTGTATTCCGCTTTTGTTTTAGCTTTGGTAATACCGGCAGCATGAATAATATAGTTGAACTGATGTTCTTCGAGCTGAGATCTTAAATTATCTACAGAGCTATAGTCCAGGTCAATATACTTAATGTCAAATACACTCAGGTGACTTTTATTACTGCTTTTGCGAACAGCAGCATAAACCTCTAAGCCAGACTGTATTGCTTTCTCAATAAGATGATAACCCACAAAACCTGTAGCACCGGTAATTAATACCCTTTTACTCATATGGCTTTCTCGTAGATCCTGTATTTTTTATAAGGATCGCCTTTGATGGCAATAATTGCATTATTAACAAGATCGTTATGCTCTAATGTCCATCCCGCCTCAGCGTATTCGAACTTTTTAGCTTTGTAAGATTTAATGATACTACCATAAATACAAGCTTCGATGCCCATTTTACGATAACCATCAACAACGCCCAGAAGTAAAATTCTTATTCCTTTAACGTTTTTCTTACCAAATAATAATTTAAATATACCTGTAGGAAGGAGCCTTCCTTTTTTAATTTTAATCTGGATCTGGTTCATGTCCGGAATGGCAGCGCCAAAACCAACAAGTTTACCATCTTGTTCTGCAACAAAACAAAAATCAGGATCAAGTACCAGTTTAAGATCTTTAGCCTGATAGTCAAACTCCTCATCATTTAATGGTACAAAGCCAGCATTTTTATCCCATGCTTTATTGTAAACCTCACGCAGGTTGGCCGCTTCCTGTTTAAAGTTCTTCATGTTGATCTTACGGATGGTGATGTTATTCCTATTCAAACGCTCCTCTAACCTGTCCATAAGTTTTACAGAGCGGTCGTCGTAATTATCACCATTAAATTTCCAGGCAATAAGATCTACCTTCTTTTTCAAATCCCAGCCCTCCATTAAAGCAGAGTAGTAGGTTGCGTTGTAAGGCATCATAACAACCGGAGGAGAATCGAATCCTTCGATCAATAAACCACAAGATTCATTGGTAGAGAAGTTAACTGGGCCAATAATAGCGCCTGTTACACCTTTATCTTTTAACCATTTGGTTGCAGTATCAAATAATAAATTAGCAGCCTCCTGATCGTTTATGCAGTCAAAAAAACCGAAGAAACCATCATTTGCACTGTTAAAAATATTATAGTTATTGTTCAGTATAGCGGCAATTCTGCCTATGATTTTGTCTCCTTCGAAAAGCAAAAAACACTGCAATGAAGAGTGTTTATGAAAAGGATGTGTTGTAAGTAAGTCTCTTTGAGCTATAAAGAGCTCTGGAACATAATTCGAATCCCCTTTATAAAGGTCGTGAGGGAAATCAATAAACTGACCTAATTGCTTTTTATTGCTAACTGCAACTATGTTTCTCATATAGTTACCTGTGATAAATTAACTTTAACTTGTTTAGCAGCCGCTGCAATTTTTTCAACAGCTTCCTCTATCTGAGCAAAAGTATGTGTAGCCATTAACGAGAATCTTAAAAGAGAAGAGTCTGATGGTACAGCAGGCGAAACCACAGGGTTTACAAATATTCCGTTCTTGCTTAAAATATTGGTGATCAAGAAAGTTTTGTCGTTATCTCTGATGTAAACCGGAATAATCGGGCTATCAGTATGACCTATATCGAAGCCGGCGTCTAAAAGTAATTTCTTAGCATAATTTGTATTGGCCCAAAGCTGATCTATACGCTCAGGCTCAGACTCAATAATATCAAGGGCAGCAATAACACTTGCAACAGCCGAAGGTGGCATACTTGCACTGAACATCAATGAGCGTGCTCTGTGTTTCACAAATTCTATAGTTTCTTCAGATCCTGCAATAAAGCCGCCTAGCGAAGCTAATGACTTACTGAAAGTACCCATAATCAAATCAACCTTATCAGTTAATCCAAAGTGAGAAGCAGTCCCGGAACCATTAAAGCCGATTACACCTAAGCTGTGTGCATCATCCATCATAATGTTTGCGCCAAACTCATCAGCAATTTTTACGATCTCCGGTAAATTAACCAGGTCACCCTCCATGCTGAAGATACCATCGGCAACAATTAGTTTTGCAGCATCTTCAGGCAATCTGCTCAATTTCTTGCGCAAATCATCCATGTCATTATGTGCATATTTTATAGAACGTGAAAACGATAATCTGCTGCCATCAATGATAGAAGCATGGTCGTATTCGTCAAGAATTAGGTAGTCATTTCTATCAAGTAAACATGATATTACACCTAAATTAACCTGAAATCCTGTGCTAAAAAGAACGGCAGCTTCTTTACCTACATATGCAGCCAGTCTTTTTTCCAGTTCAATATGTATGTCAAGTGTACCATTTAGAAATCTTGATCCGGCACAACCAGTGCCATATTTATCAACTGCAGCTTTTGCTGCTTCTTTAATTTTTGGGTGATTTGTTAACCCTAGATAGGAGTTAGAACCAAACATCAGAACTCTCTTCCCATCTATCATCACTTCCGTATCCTGTGCTGATTCTATTGCTCGGAAGTAAGGATATAAGCCTTTTTCCTTAATTGCTGAAGCATCTTTAAAAGCTGCTATCCTATCTTGTAATTTTTTGCGCATGCTAGTACTATATGTTTAGATTACAGGGTTGGTTATTGTTGATGTCGGTTTATGTTCCAAGAAATGATTCCTAAATCTATATAATCCCCTTTTGTAATTAGTTTGAAAAATCAACATCTATGCCAATTAAAAAAAACTTCTCAAATCTAAGATCATAAATACAGAAAACAAAACTTGAACTCAACCAAGTTTGAATATATTAATTTTTAAAACAAAAATTACAATTTTCTTATAATTTTAATTCGAATAGCTCCGAATTATTAAGAAAAAAATTGCTTTTTGCAGGCCAAAGATAATGATTTTTATAATCCTACACTCTGACTTCAATAGTATTTTAGTCAAATGAAACTCTTTTTTTTTGCCTACCGCTGTTTGCAGGTGAACAGCAGACTCCGTAATACCGCATTTTAGGCCGTCTGGATTGAGTTTGTTCATAACACCTCGTCATTCTGAGCTGTCGTCATCTCGACGAAATTTTATGCTAAATCTATTTTATGTTACCAACGACTTCCAGACGAGTATTGAACGGCTTTGCAACGACTCTGAAGGCCTTTTGTCAATTAAGTATCTTTTTAAAGTGATATAGGAAACGGATGAAGGGCGAGGATGCATTAAAAGGAAACAGGGATGAATCTGGCGATTATCCCTGTTATTAATAGATGGTTGGTCCACCACAGACCAACCTAAACCAAACAAACTGATCATATAACGAGCGATATTGTTAATTTGTTTTCAACGAAAAAAATAAAAACAATTTCATGACAAATCCCCCTTATTGTATAACGTTTTATCATGTAACGTAATTGATAAAAACCTAAAACGATGCTGTAG
>NZ_JBFTIZ010000168.1:0-8844 GCF_056395165.1 Pedobacter sp. 10L46_2 | reverse complement strand
AGAGACGCTCTTCTCTAAATATAGTGACTGCGATGATAGAGCAGCCTTGTTTTTTTATCTGGTAAAGGAGATCTATAATGTTCCAATGATTGCTCTGCTGTACCCTACCCATATCACTATGGCAGTTCAGTTTGACACACCTGTAGGCGGCGACCCTATAGTTTATAAAGGCAAGACCTATTCTATTTGTGAACCAACACCACAGAAAGAGGATCTTGGTATTGGGAAAATGTCTGCCGAACTAAAAAAGATCCCCTATCAAGTAGTTTATGCTTATGAGCCGAAACACTAAAGCCTAATTAAAAACAAAATTTGGGTCAAAATATTGCTTTACATGTAAAGTATCTCGCTTTGCTGGCTGTCCGATTGCTTCCAAAATAATCTCTGCCTCTAATAACCACCTTGTTTGGTCTGCTTGTTTATCAGGTCTTAAATTAATTCCTTTAACATATCCATCTTCTATTAGCCTAAACGGTGTCATCAGGCAAGCTGCACAACTCCTGATTAACTTTACTTTTCCATCTAAAATAGCTTGCTTGTTAAATGAAAAAGTTTTTCCTTCCATTGGCGCCTTTATGTAGAGCGTTGTTCTAACACCTGGGGTCTGTATATCTGCCCAAAATAGTCGATAAGGGCCGGTTATTAATCCTGAACCAGCTTCATTTAAATCTGCATCTTCAGTAAATAGATATTGACAACTTGCTTTTTCGGGACAAGGTGTTAGATTTTTTTCATCTATTTCATCCTTAATAATTTTTCCTTTGTCTTTCGTGCAGGAAACACCGATCAAAATGGTTGTCATTACCATCAACAGTTGAATAGTTATTTTTCTCATAATCTTATTGTTTACAACTATACGCTCAGCCATCTATTACCGCTACAGAATTCAGGTTAAGTTTATGTTAAATAAAAAGGCCTTTTTGCGATGTGCAAAAAGACCTATCAAAAATGTTATGATTTGAATATTATTTTACAGCTCCAGGAGTTGTATAAGGTAATACCTGAGGATTATAATTAGCCCAACCAGCAGTCCAATCAGTTGTACCAAAAGCACCTCTATAAGCAACTTTCTCGAAAAAAGCATCAGCAACTTTTACATTTGTGTACAAAGCTCCGTTAGCAGCGGCAGAACCTGCAACTACAGTAAAGTTAGGAGTACCTTGTTTAGCTGCAGCAACTAAATCAGGTGAAAACTTGTAAGGATCAGTAATAACTGATGAAGCATAAGCATCAGGAGTAAAAGTATTATTTGAAGTCAAAGAAGTAGTTAATGCAGCCAATATACCAGCAGCACCTTTAATTTGATTTGATTTACTATTACTTCCTAATACTAGATTGTTAGCAAATACAGATTTACCTGCCACAAAGTTAGCATAAGTAGCACCAGCTGTAGTAACCTTCGTATCATCATAATAAACACCCTCTGTATATCCAGCTAATACTGAATTAAAGATGCTTATTGATGAGTTACGACGAATTTGAGCAGCATGTTGATAGTTAGCATTTATATTTCCAGCACCAGCTACGTCAACAGGACCTAATATAGTTACGTTAGAAAAAATAGCAGATGTTTGAGGAACATTATTTGATCCATTTCCATCATTATCAGATTCAAAACCATTTGAGCCAGAGAAGTCAGCAATTGTAGCCACACGTTGTGCTAAAGCAAATTGAACCTTTCCAGAATAGCCATTATCAGTATCAAAATCATCATCCCATGTTCCAACTGAAAGTAAGTGTTTTGCATTTACTGTTCCACCGAACCATTCAAAAGCATCATCTCCTGAACGATAAACCTGAACATAATCAATAGTAGTACCTGAACCAACGCTTCCAAAAGTAAGACCGTTGATTTCATTATCAGGACCTAAGGCAATACCAGCATATTCAATACGAATATATTTCAGAGTTCCTGAATTATCAGCATCATCAGTACCTCCGTGTAGTGCCTTATCAGTAGCATCAGCAATACCTTCTATTTTAACACCTGTACCGATATTGTTTTTTGCTTTTCCTAATAAAACTAATCCACCCCAATCACCTTGAGCACGACCACCAGCAGGTTGATTTGAAGTAAATACAATCGGCTTGTCAACTGTACCTACAGCCTCGATTTTAGAACCACGTGTAATAACTAATGAACCTTTAGAAGCTTTATCACCTTTAATGATTGTCCCTGGCTGAATAGTAAGAGTAGCATTTCCAGTTACATAAACATTGCCTTTTAAAAGATATATTTTATCAGCAGTCCATGTAGTGCTTGTAGCAACATCTCCTGTTACGGTAACAACTCCTTCTGTAGTTGGAGGATTTATGATTCCTTCATCTGAATCATTCTTTGAGCAGCTTGCAAAAAAAACAAGCACACTTAAAGCTGATATTAATAACTGTTTTTTCATTTCTTTATTTTTAATTTGTTGTTTCAAAGATATTAAGCGTGATTTACCTGTATATTACTATATGTTTAAATAAACATTAAGCATTATTAAAGTCAATTAACAATGATTTAACATTAAAGCGTGTAAGAGAAAGACAAGGAGTAATTGCTACCCAATTTATATCTATTGATTGTTTCATCCTCTCCATTCATTTCATACTTCTTGTTCATGTTATTATCGTAGTATAAAATATTATTGTTGTTTAGGATATCTCCGGCATTGATTTTAAATTCACCCTTATTTTTAAATACCTTCATTCCTAATTGTAGATCTAAAACATTTCTTGGTGCTTCCCAGATGCTAGGGAATCTAGAGCCCCCAGCTGCTATAATTCTACGGCCTACCTTGTTATACAAAATATTGAAGTTCATTTTATTATTAAGAAAAGCATGTTGCAAGCCAGCATTTATAGTATAAGGAGCCTGTCCTACCATTTGGCGACTTTTTTCTAAATAAACTACCCCTGTATTTTCCGGATTTGTTACTTTAGATTTAATCAAAGCTAAATTGGCATAGGCAGTAGTATTTTTCATAAATTCATTCTCTGCTATAAAATCAAGAGACTTTCTAACTTCAAACTCTAACCCATAAACATCCGCCTTATCAGAATTGAAATAAGTAATTGTTCTTGTAGAATTGTAATCCTCATTTAGAGATTCAATGGCATTATTAAATTGCTTATAAAATGCGGATACAGAAATAATCTGACCTGCCGAAGGATATAGTTCAAAACGAATATCTGCATTATTAACCTGAGCACGCTTCAGATTTGGATTTCCTTGCTGAAAGGCAAGTTGTTCATAATCATAATATTGAAATGGGGCAAGTTCTCTAAATTCAGGACGTGCCAATGTACGGTAATATGATGCCCTTAAATTTATTTTTTCCGTTAGGCTATAAGTAAAATTCAATGAAGGTAAAACGTCAAAATAATCCTGTTTAACTGGTTTATTACTTGGGTCAAGTGTTTTTAAGTTTACATTGAACATTTCCGTTCTTACTCCCCAAACTAATCTTGCCTTCTCGCCAAATTTATTATCTAACATAGCATAGCCTGCATTCGTAAGTGAATTAGCTGTATAGATATCTCCAGAGTTTGGAATTTCACTTAGCGTATAAGCACCACTCTCAATTAAATCCTTGCCAAATAATGTTTTTAGTGGTCTTGCTCTTATGGCCTCAACATTTTCGTTATTGAACCCTAACTGTAATCCAAGGAAGCGAACATCAAAATTACGATCACGGTAAGATGAAGCTAGTCCAACTTTAAGTGTCGATGTCTCTTTAAATAAATTAACGGGTAAAGAATAATTTACTGAACCAGTGTATCCATTCTCTTTTAGGGTAGAGAACAATCTTGTGTTTTCTTTACCAATATTTAAAACGTTAGCTGTGTAAGCAATTTCAGGTTTATCCAGATCAGAAATATTTTTAGAATAATTGATCTTACGTTGATCTGGTTGATCATTTAATACGTTACTGAAGCCTACTGACCAATTAATCTTTGCATTTCTTGCCCCTAGCTGATGATTACCTTCTAGTGTTGATTTGAATAAAGATTTCTGAATTAGGTCAAAAGCAAAAAATTTGTTATCTGTTCCAGAACTTCCATTGGTTCCAGTTCTACTAGTATATTGGTCGTCAAATATTCTATTATAAATATTTTTGAAGGTAATTTTACTCTTACCATAAGTGTATGCAAAATTAGCAAGGGCACCTACGTTTGTAGAGAATTTATAAGAATTATCCAAATAATTATACTCATAAAAATCACGTACAGCGTCTCTAGTTATGCTTTGTGCATTACGATAAGTTAATGAAACTATAGCTCCGAATTTCCTATTATCCTTTAAATCCTTAACCCGACCTAAAGTAAACTGATAGTTTTGAGTTGGCAATGCGGTCATGTTATAGATCGACCAGTCTTGAGGAAGCGTTCTTATCGCTTTGATATTTTGCTCATAAGTAAGGCCTGCTGCTAGTCTATTTGTAGAAGGAAAACTTGATTGTAGCTTTCTTTTACCATCATCAAAACCAAAATAATCGGTTGCATTTCGAGGGCCACTAAAGAAGTCTTTAAAAGTCGATGCTGTATTATAGCCAACCCCACCACTTAATGTAATATAATTCTGATCAGGTATATCTTTAGTAGTAATCTGAACAGCTCCACCGGTAAAATCTCCTGGAAGATCTGGTGTGGCTGTTTTACTAATAATTAGATTATCTACCAAGTTCGAAGGCACAATATCAAACGAAAAAGCCTTTCTATTTGGTTCAGTACTTGGCAATGAAGCTCCATCAAGCATCGCAGTGTTATACCTATCACTTAAACCACGGATAACAACAAATTTATTATCCTGAATTGTAGCTCCACTTACCCTTTTTAGAACATCCGAAGTATTTTTATCTGGAGAGCGTTTAATTAATTCTGATGAAATACCATCAGAGATTACCGCGCTATTCTTTTGCTGAGCATAAAGTGCATTTACACTTTCCTTTTTAAAACTCCCCTGAATAACTACTTCATTCAGGTTTTGACCGCCTGCTTCATCAAGGATTATATCGAATATTGTATTTTTTCCAGAGGTTACTTCAACATCACTGATCTCTTTTCCATTGTAACCAACATATTGAAATATTAAAGTGTATTTTCCAGTAGCCAATCCTGTTAATGAATATTTACCATCAACATCTGTAGCCATACCTTTGGGGGTATTTTTTATCTTAACCGTAACACCAATAAGTGTTTCACCGGTTTTCTTATCAGATACCTTTCCTGAAATTTTGCCCGTTTGTGCAAATACTGCTGTGCCGATAATTACAAATAAGGCCGTAATTATTGCCTTTTTAAGATTTAGTTGTGATTTCAATTTGCCGTATATTAATTTCCAGCAAAGCTATTACCACAATGTTAGGTATATGTTAGGTGTAAATTACCATTCGTTTACCAGAGTGTTAACCCTATGTTAAGTAGCATTAGGCTCAGTATCTTAGCCCTACTTTTTTGCAAATAAAGTGCAATAACCAAATCGGTCCGATTAATAGAAACTTAACATCATCTAAAAACGAAGGCTTCTTTCCTTCAATCTTGTGCCCTATAAACTGCCCTATCCATGCAATTACAAAAATCACCAAACACACCAGCCACAATGCTGGTCCACCACTGGCCTCCCATTTCTCTAGCTGAACAATGATCATACTCATTCCAAAAATGAGCAACAGCATCAGGTACGACAATACAGGAGAAAGCTTTAAATAGTAATAAACAGAAAAGGCGATTAAGAACGAAGCCCAGTTCAGGTATCCATTGTACCTTCCCAAAAATCCGATATGCGGAAAAGGAATGGCCCAAACCAAACCTAATAAACTAAACACAATTAGAGGAACACAAATCCAGTGAATAATTTCATTTGAAGGGTTTTGATGGCTTTCGGCATATTTATCAAAAAGGACATCTACCTCACTTCTTTGCTCCGTTTTCATATCGTTATAAGTTTACTGAGTAAAAATAAAAAAAGCGACAGAATAAACCGTCGCTTTTATAAAATATTAATAGCCTGCAGTAATAATTGCAGGTTCGCTTATGCTATTTCGCAAAAGAAACAGATCTGGTCTCTCTTATTACAGTTACTTTAATCTGACCTGGATAAGTCATCTCTGTTTGAATGCGGTTCGAGATGTCAGCTGCCAATAGTTCTGCCTGCTGATCAGTTACCCTTTCACTTTCAACCACAACCCTAAGCTCTCTACCTGCCTGTATCGCAAATGTTTTCTCTACACCCGGATAAGAAAGCGCAAGCTCTTCCAACTCTTTTAATCGTTTAATATAGCTTTCAACTACCTCACGTCTAGCACCCGGACGTGCACCTGATATGGCATCACAAGCCTGTACAATAGGAGATATCATTGAAGTCATTTCTATCTCGTCATGGTGAGCTCCAATAGCATTACAAATTTCAGGATGTTCCTTATACTTCTCAGCCAGTTGCATACCTAAAATAGCGTGAGGTAATTCTGGATTATCATCTGGCACCTTACCTATATCATGTAACAGACCTGCACGTTTTGCCATTTTTGCATTTAAACCAAGTTCTGCCGCCATAGTAGCACAGAAGTTAGCAACCTCACGTGAGTGATGTAATAAATTTTGTCCGTAAGATGAACGGTAACGCATACGACCAACCATTCTGATCAATTCAGGATGTAACCCGTGGATACCCAAATCAATTACAGTACGCTCTCCTATCTCTACAATTTCATCCTCAATCTGCTTCTTGGTTTTAGCAACAACCTCTTCAATACGGGCCGGATGAATTCTACCATCAGTTACCAAACGGTGTAAAGCCAAACGCGCTATCTCTCTTCTTACCGGATCAAATCCTGATAAGATAATTGCTTCAGGAGTATCATCTACAATAATCTCAATACCTGTTGCAGCTTCTAAAGCGCGGATATTACGACCCTCTCGCCCAATAACACGTCCTTTAATTTCGTCACTTTCGATATGAAAAACTGAAACCGTATTCTCAATAGCAGCCTCAACTGCAGTACGCTGTATGGTTTGTATAACAACTTTCTTTGCTTCTTTTGTTGCAGTAAGCTTAGCTTCATCAACAATATCCTTAACCTGGATCATTGCTTGTGTGCGTGCCTCCTGTTTCATTGTTTCAACCAACTGGCTTTTTGCTTCATCAGCACTTAAACCTGCAATAGTTTCCAATTGCTTTACATGTTGGTTTTTCAACAATTCAACTTCTTCTTGTTTCTTTAATGCAATTTCAGTTTGCTTTTCAAGGTTCTTTTTATGATTATCAAGTTCTTGATCTTTGCGGGTAGCGTTTTCAAGCTTCTGGTTTAAAGACTGTTCTTTTTGTTTTAAAGTATTCTCTCGTTGATTGATCTGGTTATTTTTGGAATTTACTTCTTGCTCGTGCTCAGATTTCATTTGGAGGAATTTCTCTTTTGCCTCTAGCAATCTGTCTTTCTTTAAGATCTCAGCGTTACTTTCCGCATCCTTAAGTATCTTCTTTACCTTGCTCTGAACTGCAATTTCCTGCTTCTTAAGCAGGCTACGCAGCAGATATCTGCCTATTAAAATGCCGATTACTAATCCGGCAAGTACGTATCCTAATATTTCCATTCTATTTTTCTATATAAATCAGCTCATACACGCTGCATCACTGTTAAAAATTCGTTTAAAAAAAAACCGCAACTAACTTTATTGAGCCCCAAAGTTTTAAAAACCTCAACTAATTATAATTAGGATTTAAGTCATTTTCAGGTACATAAATGCAAATGAAATACACCTTCTTAATCCTATAAATATTGAAGTGTTAAGTTTTAAAAATAATGAAACTCAAAAACCTAGCTGCGGCTAATATCTTTGTTGTCTTAACTAATATAAAGAACGATCTTATTTCGAAAAAAAATCATTTAATAAACTATCCAATTCTTCCACCTTCTCGGCAACAGCAGTATCTTGATCCTGGACTTTGTTTTCTACTCTCAACACTGCCGTTGCATAGTGCAGTACTGCCATAGAAAGCAAATCCTGTTTATCGCGAACGGCATAATTTTCCTGATAATCTTTTATGCGCTCGTTAATAATCTTGGCTGCTCGCCTTACAATTTCTTCCTCTTCTGTATTGACCTTTAAGGGGTAAATACGATCGGAAATAGTTATTTTTATAGAGATTTCTCCCATTTTTTAGCTTTGTTTCACTTTTTCAAGTATTCCTTATTTCTTAAGTAATACAACACACTTATCTATTTCACGCACAAAATCGTTAATTTTTTGCTTTATATCAAGTGTCTTTTCACTTGTTCCTTCAATACTTTTCGCAAGCTTCAAAACTCTAAGCTTTTCCTCAAGCTCAGTGTTCTTGTTTTTTGATGTATCAAGGGCAACTTTTACTGACTGGTTCTCAAGCTTTAATAAATCATTTTCTTCCTGCAAAGCATTACAAAGCTCTATTAAACGAGTT
This sequence comes from Pedobacter sp. 10L46_2, assembly GCF_056395165.1. NCBI lineage: Bacteria > Pseudomonadati > Bacteroidota > Sphingobacteriia > Sphingobacteriales > Sphingobacteriaceae > Pedobacter > Pedobacter sp. 10L46_2. The sequence goes on along the minus strand of NZ_JBFTIZ010000168.1, from coordinate 422 downwards.
GTTTTTTGCAATACTGAATTTAACTGATCTGCTACAGAAGACATTCTACTAAAGTTGTTTTTTATTTAAAATATTATTTTTTCAGAAAACACTTACTTATTTTCTGATTTCTGCTTTCGCTGTTTGCGCTAAGTTAGATATAATCTTTTGCATAACGGAATCAATCTGCTTATCCGTTAATGTTTGCTCTTCATCCTGAAGGGTAAAATTAAGTGCATATGATTTCTTTCCTGCAGGTAGTTTATCTCCAACGTACACATCAAACACCTGTACATTCTTAATCAATTTCCGCTCTGTTTTGAATGCTATGGTCTTTAAATCATCAAAAGTCACATTAGTATCTACCAGCATAGATAAGTCTCACCAGCATAGATAAGTCTCTTCTTACTAATGGATACTTAGGAACTTCTTTATTTATAATT
>NZ_JBFTIZ010000167.1:0-8876 GCF_056395165.1 Pedobacter sp. 10L46_2 | reverse complement strand
ACGTTCCTCTGTGATCTTATCACCGCTGGCTGTTAGTCTGTCTTTTGAACAGGAGATAAAAAGCAGACTGATGTAAACGTACAATAATAGGTTTCTCATAGTAATTTGGTTTTTGTGTGTTATAAACGATGATTGTTAATTTCAATTAAAGGTTGCATTAGGTTAAAAGATTACCTGAATACCTCCGGTATAGCCTACATATAGTCCCTGGAAGTCGTTTCCTTTGTTACCCCATTTAGATATGTAGTGCTTGTTTAAATCTTTACCCTCAATGGTATTGGTGTTTACGTAGTTAAGAGACGGACCGCCATAGATCTCCAGAAATTTAGCGATCTTCAAAGCAGGTAATACGCGAAACGACGAACTAAAATATTCTCCATGTTTAAAGCTCTCTAAACTCATCGCCGTTAATTCAGTATTTAACCTGAAGCTGTTTGACTGGAAAAAATGAGCTCCCATACCGGCCTCAGCTGCATATACTTCTTTGTCGTTTTTAAAGTTGTATCCAACTCCCAGAATACCATAAAGTACTCTGCCTCCCGATCTGAAGGTTAGCATGGTGGTCAGGTTGTCGTTGGTGCTTACCCCAATACTTTTCTCCCCGTTTTTTATAATGTTTACAATACCTATCGGGAAATCACTGCTCTCTGCGATGTTTATAAAACCGGCTATCTGGGCGCCTTTAACCTTTTTGGCAATATTTATAAAGCCTGCAATTTGAGATCCTTTTACATCTTTGGCTACATTCATGAAGCCAGCCATTTGAGAACCTTTCACACCTTTTGCTATATTGATGAAACCTGCAAACTGAGATGCTGTTCCCCCTTTGGCCACATTGCCGAAGCCTGCAAACTGGGCACCATTCATTTCTTTAGCAATGTTGGCGAAACCAGCAAATTGAGCACCCTTTACATTCCCTGATGATATGTTGGCAAAGCCTGCAAAAGCAAAACCATCGCCACCGCCATAAGTGTTAAGGAAACCAGCAAATTGTCCGCCGTCTGCATTTTTGATTACATGATTAGAAAATCCTGCAAACAGGAACCCTTTGGCATCATGTAATACCACATTCGAAAGCCCTGCAAAGGCCAAACCACGTTCAGCTGCAGATACTCCGCCAAGTAAGTTAAAAGAAAGGTTATTGGTATCTAAAGGGGCATGTGTTCCGTTAGTACTTAAAGGATACACAATACCAATATGCATTTTGCCTGGCATTTGATTTTGCGCATTTGCAACTAGACCGGTAGCTAATAATACTGATGCTGTTATAAAAGATTTGATGTTCATTGTTGTCTTGTTTTAGAGTAAGACAACATGATTTACTTATACCCCTACGCAGGGGAGGAGAAATATTTAGCGGTCGCTATAAGGCGATCGTCGAGAAAAAAAACTAATTACCCGCTGGCGCTGCCACAATATTCTTTCTTCCAAAAAAAAGTACAGTAAGCGCAATAACAGAGGTCACTGTCATAATCAAAACCATCGGCACAGCCGATGTCTGCTCAAAAAAGCCAATACATGCCGATGCCAATGCTCCTAATCCCATTTGAAGCGCGCCCATCAACGCAGATGCACTACCTGCATTTTTTGAAAAAGGAGCAAGCGAAAGCGCCAAAGCATTCGGGTTGGCAACTCCTAAACAGCATAAGAAAACAAACAGAAAACCAATAGTTTCGGCAAGCCCGAACCAGCCATTAATACTGCCAATTAAAAATACAATTACCGTAATAACCTGCCCAATTAAAGCGGCAAAAATCAATTGCTCGCTTTTATATTTCCTTAGCATCAATGTATTTACCTGACTTGYGCCAATAAACCCTACAGAAAGAAAGGCAAAGATCCATCCATAAGTCTCTTCTTTCACTTTAAATAGCGACATAAAAAGAATAGGAGAGCTGGTAATGTATACAAACAAACCAGCAAATGCCATAGCTCCGGTAAACGCATACGTGTAAAATGTAGGTTCACGTAACACCGCTATAAAGTTGTTTATTATGGGTTTAGGCTTTAATGACATGGTGGTGTCCGGCTTATAACTTTCGGGCAACCAGAGCCAGCTGGCTATCAAATTAAACAAGCCTAAGCCCAGTAAAATCAAAAACACTGTATGCCAGCCAAAAGCCACCGTAACATAGCCACCTACGGTAGGAGCAATCATAGGCGAAACGCTAAGCACAAGCATCAATAAGGCAAATACCTTGGCATTTTCACTAACAGGAAACAAATCGCGAACCATGGCAACCGATGCAACAGTAGCCGCACAGCTTCCAATTGCCTGAACAAACCTCAATACAATAAACGAGTCAATATCTTTAACCAGCGCACATCCGGCAGCTGCCAGAATATATACCAGTAAACCAATAAATAGGGGTTTCTTACGACCAAAACGATCTAACAATGGTCCATAAAGTAACTGACCAGCAGAGATACCTATAAAATAGCTTGATAACGACCAGGCTACCTTCGCATCGGTGGTATTCAGGTCTTTGGCTATTGCTTTAAAACCCGGCAAATACATATCGATAGAAAAGGGGCCGAGAGCGGTGAGTGAACCAAGTATTAAAATTAAGAACAGATATCTTTTTTGCGTCATACCACAAAAGTAGTTATTTGATAACCGGCTTTTCGTCATGCCAATTCCAAATTATATAAATAAAAGATATTAAAGGCCGATACCGATGCCCGCATTGGCAATACCGTAATTTCCAGAAACACCATAAGAAGCATAAAACCTGACTATAGGAAGTTTAACCTGAAAACCCGCATCAACACGAAAATCTTTTAGGTAGGTTCTCTCAATCCTTACGGGATTAGAAAATGTTTTATAAGTAACCTGGTCACCATTATAACCGCTTATTATCGGGTAGTTTCCGCTCAGTCCCATATCGGCGCTCGACACGTTGTAGCCTAAAGACAGGTAGGGGGTGAACACTGAAAACTGTTTGGATATCAATGCCTGGAATAGATAGTTGTTAAAGTTCCCAAAAATCTCTTGTCCGGAAAAGTCTGTAGACTGTTCGCTGTCTTGCGGCACCGAATTTTCAAGTGGTTGCAGGTTGAGTGATTTCTTATATTTCAGGTTATTGTAACTGAAGGCCAAGGCGAGATCAAAAGGCGCATCCTTAGATAAATCGCGCATAAAATTATGTTTAATTCCAAAACCAATCAGAGAAACCGAACCTATTTTCCGGCCAATTGTAAACCTTGGCGCAGCCCGAATAGTAACATCTGTATTGGCGGGCAGGCCTACAGTTAACTGGATCTGTGGTGTAGGTACATAATTCTCCAGCATCCCACTGGGTAATTCAAAAGAAACCAGTTTGTTGTTATTCTCATCATAAACATCCATCAAAGGCCCATTAGCTCTGGTGCTGCCACTAAAGGAGGGTGAAATGACGTCATTGGGGTTCGCTGGACGCAGGTTGCTCGACAAACCGATCCGGGTAACGTCAAATGATTTGCCAGAGGCAGGTACTATTACACCAGTTCCGGTAACACGCAACTCAAAATGGGACAGTCCGAGGGTCTGGGCACTGTTTGTCCACCCACTGTTCATACCCAATCCAAATCCCTTAAAAAGAGACTTGGAATAAGCATCAACAAGTTTTGTGGCATCGGCAGGTCCTGCGTTTATGAGTTGTTCGAAACCGGTCTGGGCAAATAATTGGTGGGAGCTGATAATAGATAACAGTGATATAATAGCAAAAAGTCTCTTCATAATAATTCAGTAATACTATACTAGTAACGTCAGTAAACTGAATTTATCATAAAGAAACTTTTTATAAAGTAATATTTGGGAACCTTAGCGGCTTTTATCTCCTTTCATTATAAACACCAACTTCGGCAATAGATGGTGGGCCATCAGGAGATTGGATAGCTAATTTTATTTTCTCTGCCCAAAGTCTGTCGAAGCGGAAAATCTGAATTTTGCTGTTTTGGTCTACTTTTTCGGTTTTAAGCGGCTGCCATTTTCCACTGGCAAAGTATTGTATGGTATAGGCACTTTTTGTATTCCTTCCCTGAGTAATCACCAGCATATTTACAGGTTTGGCCTTTTCAAAATTGAGCTCATACCATGGCGATTTTACTTCGGAATTTGAAACCCAGGCACTTCCAAAATTATCATCATTGGCAAAATCCATAATATTCATGTCATCACTCCAGCTGCTGTTGCTTTTAACATGTTTAGCAAGGTTACTTGATATGATCGGTGCAGCATGCTCCGGTACCTGCGGAAGCTTTTCAGGTTTTTTATAAAGCTTGCCTATTTCTTTTAAAGCCTGCACGGCATTTTCATCAATCAAGCCATCTGCATTTGGGGCTACATTAAGGATGAAGTTACAGTAAGCATTGTTATACGGTATAATAAATTTATTTACAAGCTCGTCTACATTTTTAACCGGTGTACCCGGGAAAGATGTTTTCCAAAACCAGTTTTCCTGCAATGGAAGACATGCCAAAGCCGGCAGCTTATTGTGCTCTTTAGAAATGAATTGCCCTGCGCCCTGCTCATACGATTTGATGTCGGTATAAAAAAGTGCTTCTGCCGGGTATTTTGCCGCGTTAAGATCCATTACCAGACAATTGGGTTGTAGTGATTTGATCAGGTGATAGATGTCCTCAAATGGTACATCATCATACGAGATTCTTGACCATGGCGCATCCCATCCATCAATAACCAGGGCCGTTATTTCACCATAATTGGTAAGCAATTCGGTGATCTGATCTTTGATCATTTGAATGTGTTCAGCAGTGATCTGATTGGGGCGGATGCCATGGTGGGTATCCAGAATGGAATAGTAAAGCATTACTTTTAAGCCATTTTTACGGAAAGCATTGGCATATTCCTTTACCACATCACGTCCAAATGGCGTATGCATCACATTATAAGGCGTAGTTTTGGTATTCCAGATAGGGAAACCGCTATGGTGTTTGGTTGTTAAGCATCCATAGGTCATGTTTGCCGATTTTGCTGCTTTAGCCCACTGATCGGCATCAAACTTAGGTGATTTGAACAGGGAAAGGGCTGCATCAGGATCCGACCAGTCCTGGTTCATAAAAGTAGGCATCCCATAGTGGATGAACATGCCAAATCCGAGGTCTACAAAATCCTGTTGAAGTGCAGGGAGCGATTTATTCGGCGCTTTTTGCTGCGCATGTAATGATTTTAAAGGAGAAAGTCCTGAAATCAGTAACAATAAAACTAAAATTCTTTTAATAGTCATTTTTTCTGTTTTGAAATTGGTCAGTGCAAATTTATAGTGAATAAAGAATAAACTTGTCGAATGGAAACCTAACAGAAGCCTAACAAAAGCTTAACAGTAAGAAAAATAAAAAAACTTACCCTACTTTTAAAGCAAATTGAATTATTGAAAAATGACAAGTCGCCTATATAAGAGCATAGTGTTAGTCAGCTTTTTGATCCTCATAGTTGTGCAGGCAAGGTTAATTTACAATACATACACTTTACGCGACAGAGACTTCAACTTAAAGGAAAAAACGCTGCTTAATGACGAATACGGGAGGAGCATACCTGCCGACAAAGTGTATCCCGGTGGTGGAAAAATCATTGATTCTATTCTAAGCCGGAATATGCCCAACCTACGTGCGGCTTATCTTAAAGATAAGAAAACCTTTGATCAATTGGCCATGCGGGTAAGTGATACACTTTTCAATGTTTTAAGGATGAAGAGTAACATGGACAGTGTTTTCAAGTCGATCGTTATTCGGAACTCCCTGGATACCAATATGCGTTATTTACTAACGTTTCAATCAATAGAAATAAACTTTGACAACCGTATAGGAGATATTTTCATCTTTGACAGTAAAAAAGCATTTTTTAAAGAAAAGAATAAAGCAAACTATGGGGCTATTATTGATGGTGAGCTCGCCAACCCCACACCTCAAAACAGGGTAACCAATCTTTCTGTAAGCGACAAGCTAAAATACGATTACAGGGTTACGTTTAGCCTTTTTGCTGATCACCCTTACCGCATGTTAAGGGTTGCCTATCAGATGCTTCCTACATTTTCATTGGTGGCAATATGTATTCTCATAACTGTTGGCATAAATTATTATACTTACATCAACTGGATGAGGCAGAAAAAAGAGGCCGAAATAAAGTCCGATTTTCTGAACAGCATTAAGCATGAATTCAACACACCGATTACTACAATCCTGGTGGCAAGTAAAAGCCTCGATGATGATGTTGTGCTGAACGACAGGCCGCGTGTAAAAGCACTTGTTCACATTGTAGAACGGCAGGCCCGCCGGCTGGAATCGCATATCAATCAGATGTTGGAGCTATCAGTGCTCAAAAAGAAGGCAAATCTGGTAGAAACAGATCTGAACTATTCGGTTATGGTATTGATAAATGATTATAAGGTAAAGCTTAGTCCATCAGATCGCATTACATTTGATCCATATAGCGCTGAAATACTGGTTCGGATCGATTCTTTTGTGTTCACAACTATGCTGAATAATATGTTTGATAATGCTTTTAAATATAACCATAGTGCCCATAAGCATGTCGAAGTATTTATTGATGAACAGCAGGGAAATTATGTGCTCCATGTTGCCGACAATGGAACCGGAATTGAAGATGATGTTAAAGAAAAAATATTCGATAAGTTCTTCCGGTCAAACCAGGACAGTACCATTCCCGGGCTTGGGCTTGGATTATATTACGTAAAAGAATGTCTGGATATTCATGGTTGGAGAATGGACGTGAAAACAAAAATAGGTGAGGGCACAGAATTTATGGTCTATATATGATTTACGATATTGTTATAATAGAAGATGAAATAGATTTAGGAAATGTTGTTTCTGAATACCTTAAGTTAAGGGGCTTTAGTGTGCAATGGTTTAAAACTGCTAATGAGGCATTAGCTTATTATGCGGCTAACCAATTGACCAATAAATTGATCATCATTGACGTTCAGCTGCCAGATCTAAACGGATTTGATTTAGCTACCGAGATCATGAAAATCAATAAAAACCAACCCTTTTTCTTTTTAACAGCCCATAACGAGAAAGATAACCGCCTCAGGGGGCTCAAAATAGGGGCAATAGATTATATTGCCAAACCCTTTGAAATTGAAGAGCTCGTACTGAGAATTGGGAATATCATCGATAAGTTATCCAACAATTCTTCTGACAGATCCGGTGACCAACCGGAATTTATCCGTATTGCCAACATCAAATACAATAAAAAGCAGTTGTATGTTTTGCTGCCAGATAACAACGAGGTATCACTCACTTTAAGAGAATCAGAATTATTGGATTATCTTTTAGGTAATCTCAACCAGCTGGTAAAGAAAAAGGATATTCTGTTGGCGCTGTGGGGAAATGATGATTATTTTAACGGAAAAAGCCTCGAAGTCTTCATCTCCAGGCTCAGAAGGTTATTTAGAGCATCCAAAGAAATCTCTATCGAGAATGTTTATGGCCTTGGCTATATGTTAAAGGTAAAATAATCATACTCCTGAATTATATGAATAATCGGAATGATTTAAGCAAAATATTTTAAACCTTATTGATGTTACTAATGTTATTAGCAAATATAACTACTTTTGTTAGTAAAATTTAGAAAGATGTCTGAGCGGATTAGAGAAAAGTTAAATATACTGGCTGATGCAGCAAAATATGATGTATCATGCTCATCAAGCGGGGGAACGAGAAAAAACGACAATAAAGGACTTGGTGATAGCCATGCTTCTGGAATTTGTCATACCTATACAGAGGATGGACGCTGTGTTTCTCTTTTAAAAATTCTCCTGACCAACCATTGCATTTATGATTGTGCTTTCTGTGTTTCAAGAAAAAGTAACGACATTGAACGCGCAGCTTTTACTGTAGAAGAAGTTGTATCCCTAACCATCAATTTTTACAGACGAAACTTTATTGAAGGACTTTTTTTAAGCTCTGGAATTTTTAAAAACGCCGATTTTACGATGGAGCGCTTACTCAAAGTCGTTAAAAAATTAAGACTGGAAGAACGCTTCAATGGATATATTCATTTGAAAACGATTCCCGGTGCAAGCGAAGAATTAATCAGGGAGGCTGGTCTTTATGCAGACAGAATGAGCATCAATCTGGAGATGCCTACAGAAAAGGGACTAAAATTACTTGCCCCGGAAAAGAGCCATGAAGACGTAAAGCGCCCACTTGGATTTGTACAAAATCAAATCGTACAATTCAACGACGAAAAAAAGCTGATTAAAAGTACTCCTAAATTTGTACCTGCGGGGCAAAGCACCCAAATGGTAATCGGTGCAACACCTGAAACAGATAAAGACATTATGCATACCGCAGATGCATTTTATAAAAACTTCTCTCTGAAAAGGGTTTATTATTCAGGTTATATTCCGATTAGCCATGACAATCGTCTGCCGCTTATTGGCACTCAGCCTCCGCTAATTCGTGAGAACAGATTATATCAAACTGACTGGCTCATGCGCTTTTATGGTTTTAACGTTAACGAACTCCTGAACGATGCCAACCCACACCTGGATGTGGATATAGACCCAAAACTTAGCTGGGCGCTTAGAAACCTTCAGTTTTTCCCAATAGATATCAATGTGGCCGCTTATAAAATGATTCTGCGCATCCCTGGAATTGGAGTGAGCTCAGCAAAAAAAATTGTACAAGCCAGAAAATTCGGAAAGTTACGGATCGACCAGCTTAAGAAAATAGGGGTTGCCTATAACAGGGCAAAACATTTTATCAAATGCGCAGATACTCCCTATCAGATTAAAGATTACCAGGGTACGCAGATCAAGTCATTTATATTAGCGGAGAGCCAGAGTAAATATTTAAAGAATGATGTTCAACAAATGATTTTATTTTAATCCTGCAACTTTAATGATATACGTGAT
>NZ_JBFTIZ010000166.1:0-9409 GCF_056395165.1 Pedobacter sp. 10L46_2 | reverse complement strand
GGTTTATAAATCTGAATCAGACGAAAGAAATATTTTGAAAGGTGTGATCTCCCAATTAATGGATCAGACCAAGCAAATTCAGGAAGATGCAAATAACTTAACCAGGGCCCTTAAAGGCGACAATAAAAAACAAGGAAACTGGGGAGAAGTAATTCTGGAACGTGTTTTGGAAAGATCTGGGCTGGTAAAGGATAGGGAATATAGAATACAGACCAGTTTGAACTCATCTGACGGGGGTAGAATGCAACCGGATGTTATTATTGACCTTCCAGATGATAAACATATAATAATTGATTCTAAGGTATCTTTATTGGCTTATGAACGATTGGTTAGTTCGGATACTGATGATGATAAAGATTTGTATTTAAAACAACACCTTGCTTCTATAAAAGCTCATATACAAGGTTTATCTGCCAAGAACTACCATGATCTTTATCAGATCAATTCACCCGATTTTGTATTGTTATTTATACCCATTGAATCTTCTTTTGGCATTGCGGTACAACAGGATGCCGAGCTTTTTAATTATGCCTGGGACAGAAAAGTAGTTATTGTAAGTCCTTCTACTTTATTGGCTACTTTAAGAACCATCGCAAGTATTTGGAAACAGGAAAGACAAAATAGAAATGTACTTGAAATTGCCCGTTTAAGTGGCAATATGTATGATAAATTTGTTGGCTTTTTAACTGATATGGAGGGAATAGGAAAGAACATTAAGCAAAGCCAGGATGCTTATGATAAAGCTTTAAATAAGCTCTCTACCGGTGCCGGAAACCTTTCCAATACTTCAGAGAAAATTAAGAAATTAGGTGCCAAAGCTACTAAGCAGATTGACACCAAATTTCTGGATTCTACCTTACCTGATGAGGAAGATAGTTTATAATTTAAATGCATTCCACCCTTGTGCCTTTAATTCATGCACAACATTGGACTTAGATATCATTTTACATCCCGAATTTTTATCAGTGATGTGACCAATAATGGTGATATCAACATCATTTTTTAGTTTAGGATAGTCTTCCTGTTTAATTGTAAATAGCAATTCATAGTCTTCGCCACCACTTAAAGCACATACCGTCGGGTCTAAACCAAGTTCACGTGCAGTTTCGTAAGTCATTGGATCTATTGGAATCTTCTCTTCGTAAAGGTTACATCCTTTTTCAGATTGCTGACAAATGTGTAATATTTCAGAAGCCAATCCATCTGATACATCAATCATTGAGGTCGGTTTTATTTCCATTTGTGCCAGAAGATCAACTATATCTCTTCTTCCTTCAGGTTTTAACTGACGTTCAATAATGTAATCTTTACCCTCTAAATCTGGCTGGATATTAGGATTTTCAAGGAAAATAAGCTTTTCTCTTTCTAATATTTGCATCCCAACATAAGCACCGCCTAAATCTCCGGAAACACATAAGAGATCACCTTCACCAGCTCCATTTCTATAAACAACATCATTTTTTTCAGCATAGCCAATACTGGTTACACTAATTACCAATCCTTGTTTACTTGCTGAGGTATCTCCTCCAATAAGATCGATGTTAAATTTATTACAGGCGAGTTCAATTCCTTTGTAAATTTCTTCAACTGCTTCTAAAGTAAATTTGCTCGATAAACCGATAGAAACGGTTACCTGAGTTGCAATACCATTCATTGCATAAATATCGCTTAGGTTTACTTGAACTGCTTTGTAACCTAAATGAATTAGCGGTACGTAAGCAAGATCAAAATGAATTCCTTCAAGCAGCAGATCTGTAGAAATCAGCACTTCTTTGTTGTTAAAATTTAATACTGCTGCATCATCACCTATGCCTTTTATACTGCTTTCATGTCTTATTTTAAAAGTATCTGTTAAATGCTTTATCAGCCCAAATTCTCCCAACTCTGAAATATCAGTTCTTTCCTTATTCTCAAACATTATCTTATTTCTTTAAACTACTGTTTTATATTGAATTAACATAGTTACCAACATTCTTTTTTATGCGATTCGTCATCTCTCCTATCGTCGAGATGACGGGCAACAATGACGATTAACCAATCTAATTTTGGCTACTACAACCCCAAACTTGCAGATATCTCAAGCATTCTTTCAATTGGTTTTCTTGCTCTTACAATGATATCTTCAGGTACTGTTACCTCTGGAGATCCATTTTTTAAACACAAATACAGTTTTTCTAACGTGTTTCTTTTCATATACGGGCATTCATTACATGCGCAACTGTTATTTGGCGGTGCAGGAATAAAGGTTTTTCCGGGATTAGCCTTCTCCATTTGATGAATAATGCCACTTTCCGTTGCTACAATGAACTCCTGAGCGTCGTTATTTATGGAATATTTTAACAATCCTGTTGTTGAACCAATGTAATCGGCCATTTTTAATACAGCTTCTTCGCATTCAGGATGCGCAATAAACTTTGCATTAGGGTGGCGCTCTTTAAGTTTTGTTATTTTTTCTCTGGAGAATATTTCGTGCACCATACATGCTCCATTCCACAGTACCAGGTCTCTACCGGTTTTCTTTGCTACCCATGCACCAAGATTTTTATCTGGTCCGAAGATAATTTTCTGATCTTTTGGTAAACTTTCAACAATTTGAACAGCATTTGTGGAGGTACATACGATATCACTCAGTGCCTTCAGCTCTGCTGTGCAGTTTACATACGTTATGACCAGGTGATCAGGATATTTTTCTTTAAATTTTTTAAATAAATGTGGTGGGCAACTATCTGCTAATGAGCATCCAGCCTTTACATCTGGTAACAAAACAGTTTTATTGGGAGAAAGAATTTTAGCTGTTTCTGCCATAAAATGCACTCCGGCAAAAACAATGATATCTGCCTCAGTCTTAGCAGCTTCCTGAGAAAGCCCTAAGCTATCTCCAATATAATCTGCTATATCCTGAATATCAGGGTCTTGGTAATAATGAGCTAATATTATCGCATTCTTTTCCCTTTTTAATTTTTCAATTTCCTCAAAAAGGTCAAGTGTGGGATCGATCTTTTCATCTACAAAACCTTTTCTGTTAATTTCCTCTAAGGTGTCCATTTTAATGAGTTGATATTTTCTTTTTTAATATTTCTTTTTTAGTGCAGCAAAGAACAGGATAAATTTTAATTATCTGTTTTGGAACTTTTGTAAATGTACGGAGCTTTCAACACTTCAATAAAATATAATTATTATATATAAATAGATTTCTATTGTTTATTAGTGTGTTAGTATTGTTTAAAAGTACTTCAAAAAAATGCTTTTTTATGAGTTATTAGTAACTTATTAACATTTAGATTACATTTTTAATAAAAATATCGGCTGATTTACAACGATATATTAATTCACTCTAAAACTTATCAATACCAATATGTGTATTCTTAGTTGGTGAATAAAAAGTTAATAACCTATACGTTTATGCTTAAAAATAAGTTAAAATATTGCGTCGAATTACCATTTTAGCTTAGCTTTAAACATTCAAATAAAATTGTTCTATTTATTTAGACAAGTAGTTAACAATTATATCAACGTTGTTAACAAAGGAGTGGAAATAACACATTTTAATGAGAAAAGTAGATTTTTTGGTCATAGGATCAGGTATTGCCGGTTTGAGCTTTGCATTAAAGGCAGCTAAATATGGCAAAGTATTAATTGTTACTAAGTCTAACGAAGACGAATCTAATACTAAATATGCCCAGGGCGGAGTGGCTGTTGTTGTAGATAAAGATGATTCTTTTGAGAAGCATATTGAAGATACATTAATTGCCGGAGATGGTTTATGTGATAAACATATTGTAGAAGTAGTTGTGACTGAGGGTCCTCAGCGTATACAAGAGATCATCGACTATGGGACTAACTTTGATAAAGATGGTACCGGAGTGTATGATCTGGCCAAGGAAGGCGGGCATTCTGAACATCGTGTTCTACACTATAAAGATGTAACAGGCTATGAAATTGAAAGTGTGTTATTGAAGCAAATTCATCAGAATGAGAACATAGAGATATTAACACATTACTTCTGTTTGGAGTTAATTACTCAACATCACCTTGGGATACATGTTGATAAAGCCACTGAGGTTATTAACTGTTATGGGATATATGCCTTTAATACAGAGCTTAACGATGTGGAAAAGATATTAGCTAATGTGACTATCATGGCTTCTGGAGGTGCCGGACATATCTATTCCAGCACTACAAACCCGGTGATTGCTACTGGTGACGGAATGGCAATGGTTTATCGAGCTAAAGGAAAAGTAAGGAATATGGAATTTATTCAGTTCCATCCAACAGCTTTATATCATCCTGGGGAGTATCCTGCTTTTCTGATTTCTGAAGCTGTAAGGGGTTTTGGAGGTGTGCTTAGAAGAAAAAATGGTGAGGAGTTTATGTATGAGTATGATAAGCGTGGGTCTTTGGCGCCAAGGGATATAGTAGCAAGAGCTATTGATTCTGAGATGAAAAAATCGGGTGAGGATTTCGTTTATCTGGATATAACGGATAGAAAAAAGGCTGATATTTTGGCCCATTTTCCTAATATATATGCTAAATGTTTGTCTATAGGTATAGATATGACCAAAGATCTGATACCGGTTACTCCAGCGGCTCATTATATGTGTGGTGGGATATTGGTTGATGAGTTTGGAAGATCATCTATAAAGAATTTATATGCTTGTGGCGAATGTTCTTCGACAGGCTTACATGGAGCCAACAGGTTGGCCTCTAATTCGTTATTGGAAGCTCCTGTGTTTGCTCATCGTATATTTGAACATGCTGTGGCTAATTTTATGAATAACGTGATTCCTGATAATATTCCTGAATGGAATGATCATGGGGTTACACAATCAAATGAAGACATATTAGTAACTCATAATTTAAGAGAAACTCAGAAATTAATGAGTGATTATGTTGGTATAGTTCGCTCTGATTTCAGGTTGGAAAGGGCCATGAGACGTTTGTATTTATTGCATCAGGAAACAGAGGATTTTTATAAAGGAAATAAGGTCTCTGTAAAACTTTGTGAGCTAAGAAATGTAATTCAGGTAGCGTTCATCGTTATAAAATCGGCTATGGCCAGAAAAGAGAGCAGAGGACTTCATTTTACTACTGATTATCCTAATCATTCAGAACAATTAACAGATACAATTTTTTAATTATGCCAGTTATATTACCAGTTAAAGATGTACATCCAAAGTGGGGTGACAATTGTTTTATTGCTCCTAATGCAACAATAGTTGGAGATGTGATTATGGGAAAAAATTGCTCTGTTTGGTTTAATGCCGTGATTAGAGGGGATGTAAATAAGATTACGATTGGTGATGACAGTAATATTCAGGATGGTGCTGTTATTCATGCTACTTACCTTAAAGCGGCCACCAGGATAGGAAATAGGGTATCTGTTGGTCATAATGCAATTGTACATGGATGTACGCTAAACAACCATATATTGGTGGGCATGGGCGCTATCATAATGGATAATGCAGTTGTTGAGGATTATACTATTATTGCTGCAGGAGCTGTTGTATTAGAGAATACGCACTGTGAAAGCGGATTTATTTATGCAGGTACACCTGCAAAAAAAATAAAGCCCATTACTGATGAGCAAAGGGCTTTATTAAATAAGTTACCGGACAATTATATCATGTATTCTGACTGGTTCAGATAGTTTATTCTTTTGGAATAGTAATTACCTCATTTCTTTCCCAATTAGGCCTGATTGATAACTCTTTAGGCTCATTCCATATTTTTTCGGGCTGTAATCCCAGGGCAACACTTCCTGTGTCCCAGACGCCGTTTTTATTGGTGTCGTAGGTTATTCTTATGAAATATTTTCCGCCTTTATAATTACTGAAAGTTACAGATGTATCTTGTTTTACAACTATTGTATTTACGATGCTTTTGTTGCCATCAATAATTTCCAGAATATAACTTTTTTGTTTTTCAGGAGGTACAATTTTTACTTTTAGTGTTCCGTAATCATCTTTCTTGCCAAGCTCAAGTGAAGTTTTTATTTCCTTGTTCTGAGCCTTAAAAATGGCTGTAAATGCGCCAGGAGCGAAGGTGATATCATACATGGTTTTTTGTTTCCACGGATACCTGAAATAGTAGGAGAGTTGGTCTAAACTGTCTTTAGTCAAGGTGAAGTTTTTGGTATCTACAGAGTCTTCCAGTAATGTTATTTTGCTTGCATCAAAGCTTTCTATTGGAAAATTGAAGGTAAATTTTAGGGTTCTGCCTGGTGGCAAAGCGCGGTTATCAAGATTATTTAATGCCGTTAATGATCTGGTATATGTTTCTTTTTTACCTCTGGTTAATGTTGCTGTTTGAAGCAATTTTCCGTTTTCTTTAATGCTTACTTTTGTTGAATCGAAGCTTAAATCTGTAAGCCAAACTTTTAGTGAATCGTTGTTCTTACTAAATTTAATTTTCTTTGAAGCATCTAAGGCGGGAGGATCCAGAATTATTGCTTCCGGCTTCTTTAGTTTTTGATTAAAAGTTAACAGTATACTTCCATCTGGATTCAGGCGTTTGTCAACGATTCTAAATACGGTAGCATCCTCTTTAAATACCTTTAAATTCATGCTATCCATATTCTTGGTTAAAACGATGGAATCCTTTAGAAAACCAATTTCGTCTGTCGCTTGCTGATAGATTTTATCACCACTTTTTTCTTTGAGGACGTATAATTTATAGGTATCGCTCCTTAAATTCTTTAAGCTGTAATTACCACTGCTATCTGTAAGGGTATAAATAGATGGCTTACCTTTTCCGAATAGTGTATCTCTATTTAGGGGCAGTATAAATGCAACGGCGTCTAACTCCGGTTCACCCGTTAATGAATTTGTTACTTTTCCTTTTATGCTCAATGAATCAAGTTTTGGACCTGTTGAAAATACATAGGTCAAATTTTTGACTACGTTAGATTCATTAACATCGGCAACAGACTTTCCAAAGTTTAAAGTATATGTTGTGTTTTTTTCGAGACTATCCGGAAAGGATATTTCTAATTTTTTTCCCTTCGTTTTTAGAACTGGAGGTTTAGGCATTTCAGGTGAAACAGAAAATTCTTTAAACTCATTCTGTAATTTGAAATACTCATCAAATTCTATAACAACTTTTTTGGATGTGAAATTTGTAGTCTCGTCTTTTGGTAGCATGCTTAAGACCTTAGGTGGGGTGGTGTCTCTGGGCCCACCCTGAGGTTGCTGAATACTTGCACAGCTGTAAATTAAAGAAACTATCAAAAATAGGATAGCGAAATTCCTTAAGAAGACTATGTTGTTGTTTTTAGCCATTTATATGAGTTGTATTGAATTTAAACCTGTTTTTAATAGATATCATTACTTTTTTCTAAAAGTGGTTTATATCGCTTTAAAATGAGCCTTATTTTTATCTATTATTTTAACACCTAAATTATTATTATCCAGTTAGTTATGTATTATTTGCTGATATGTACCATTAAAACGGATATGTCGGAAGGCGAAACACCTGAAATTCGGGACGCTTGTCCGAGCGTTCTTGGTTTTATTTTCAACAATTTCTCGCGAGCTTCTTTTGATAAAGATACTAATTGAGAATAGTCAAAATTTGGATTAATATCCTTGTCTTCCATCTTTTGCATTTTATTTACAATTTCCTGTTCCTTTTCAAAATAACTCTCATACTTGATTTTTATTTCAGCCTGCTCAATAGTTTCTTTATCAAACTGATCTAAAAATTCATTGAAGTTCGGACTAACAGTTCTAATATCATTTATTCCTACTTGCGGTCGGCTTAAAAGATTAAATACTTTAACGGTCTGATTTAACGCACTTGTTCCTAAATCTTGCAAGAGCGCATTTGCTTGATTCATATCAATTGCCTGTTTTTTGGAGAACTCTACAATTGCATCTGAATTAGCTACTTTTTGCTTAACGAGATCCAGACGTTCATCGTTTATCAGACCCAGACTGTGGCCAATAGGGGAGAGCCTGATATCTGCGTTATCTTGTCTAAGTAAGAGTCTGTGTTCCGCTCTGGATGTAAACATTCTGTATGGCTCTTCGGTGCCTTTAGTTACAAGATCATCAATTAAAACACCGATATATGATTCAGAGCGCTTCATGATGAGCTCATGTTTGTCTTTTACCTTCTGATGGGCATTGATTCCTGCTATAAAACCCTGACTAGCAGCTTCTTCGTATCCGGTTGTTCCGTTTATTTGGCCAGCAAAGAATAAATTGCTGATTAATTTGGTCTCTAGGGTTAAAGATAGTTGGGTAGGCGGGAAATAATCGTACTCAATGGCATAACCTGGCCTGAACATTTTGGCATTTTCAAATCCTGGAATCTTGGTTAGTGCTTTGTATTGTACATCCTCTGGTAGCGAGGTAGAGAATCCATTTACATATATTTCACAAGTATTCCAGCCTTCAGGCTCCACAAATATTTGATGTCTTTCACGTTCGGCAAACCTATTGATTTTGTCTTCAATGGAAGGACAGTATCTTGGACCAAGGCCTTTGATGCGACCAGTAAACATTGGTGATTTTTCAAAGCCTTCTTTTAAGGTCTCGTGCACTTCGGAGTTTGTATAGGTGATCCAGGTACTACAGACTTGCCTTTTATCTCGACACCTAAGGAAGTTTTAACTCCAACTACAGTATTGTTTTTAATGAGTAGGCTGCTTACCATATCTTGCCAAAAGTCAACATTTGGAGTACGCTCTAAAGCTAGTCGCCATTCTTCGGCAAATCTTTTGCGGTCATTTTGAGTTCTTGGACTCCACATCGCCGGACCTTTAGAAAGATTTAGCATTCTGAATTGAAGAGTTGTCTTGTCACTTATAATCCCGGAGTACCCGCCCAAAGCGTCGATCTCCCGAACTATTTGTCCTTTGGCTACTCCGCCCATTGCCGGGTTACAGCTCATCTGTGCAATGGTCTCCATGTTCATCGTGATCAATAGAACAGAGGAGCCAAGGTTTGCTGCTGCCGCTGCAGCTTCGCAACCTGCGTGTCCTGCACCGACAACAATTACATCATATTCATTAAACATAGCTTATATTTTGTATGTTCCACGTGAAACTCTGCGATGATTTTCCGGAGCGTTTCACGTGGAACGTGTTTGTAAAGTTATTAATTTATTTCTCTGAAAGCTCGAGCCATCTCTCCATTACAATGTCCATTTCGGTATTTAAGCTTTCGATAGACTTGGTTACGGTTTGAATTTCAATATAGTTTGAACTATCGATTTCTAACAATGATTGTGTTAGCCTTTCTACTTCTGTTTCAATTTGAGGAATCCTTGCTTCCAGATCTTCTAATTCTTTTTGCTCCTTGTAGCTTAATTTTTTTTGTGCCACTGGGGTAGGAGTAGCTTAATTTTTTTTGTGCCACTGGGGTAGGAGCGGGCGTTTGCGTTTCTTTCTTTTTTACTTCTGGTTTTT
>NZ_JBFTIZ010000165.1:0-8904 GCF_056395165.1 Pedobacter sp. 10L46_2 | reverse complement strand
CATCTGTGGGGATGAAATCTCAAGAAGTGGAGATTAACGGCCGTACAATTATTAATGTAACCTTGAAATCGGCTGATGCTCAGCTTGATGATGTAGTTGTTGTGGCCTTTGGAAAGCAAAAGAAAACTGAAGTAGTAGGATCAATGACTACAATAAAGCCTGCGGATTTAAAAATACCCTCAAGTAATTTAACTGCTGCTCTTGCAGGAAAACTGGCAGGTGTAATTGCCTATCAAAGAAGCGGTGAGCCGGGCGCTGATAATGCAGATTTTTTTGTTAGGGGAGTTACCACTTTTGGTTATAAAGTGTCTCCTTTGATTTTAGTTGACGGTATTGAGTCAACGTCCACTGATTTAGCGCGACTTCAGGTAGACGATATTGCTAGTTTTTCCATCATGAAAGATGCTACATCAACTGCGTTATATGGCGCTAGAGGTGCAAACGGAGTGATTTTGATTACAACTAAAGAAGGTAAGGAGGGTAAAGTGAATTTATCTTTCAGAGCGGAGAATTCTTTATCACAATCAACCAGGGACGTAGAGTTTGCAGACCCTGTGACCTATATGACTTTAGCTAATGAAGCCAATTTAACCAGAAATCCCTTGGGAGGATATCTTTATCAGCAGAGCAAAATAGACAATACCATAAGAGGAACAGATCCGGTTGCTTACCCAACTACTGACTGGCAAAAGATGTTACTGAAAGATTACACCATGAACCAAAGGTATAATCTGAATGTTAATGGTGGCGGCAAAGTAGCAAGATATTTTGTTGCGGGGGCATTGTCGCAGGATCATGGTATCATGAAAGTTGATCCTATGAATAACTTTAATAGCAATGCCAATTTAAAAACATATTCATTAAGAAGTAACGTAAATATTAATCTAACCAAAACTACAGAGTTAATTACACGTATATCAGGTGTTTTTGATGATTACAGAGGGCCTATAAATAGTGGGACAGCAATATATAACGAAATCGTTAATGCTAACCCAGTTCTATTTCCAGCCCGATATGCTCCTACAGAAGATACCAGATTTGTGAGACACATTATGTTTGGTAACTATGGAGATGGACAGTTTAATAACCCTTATGCAAGTTTGCAAAAAGGTTATAAAGACTACTCTCAGTCAACAATGTCAGCTCAGCTTCAATTGTCGCAGGATTTCTCTTTTATAACAGAAGGACTAAGTGCCAGAGCTATGGTTAATACTCAGCGTTATGCTTTCTTTGATGTTAGCAGATTTTATAATCCATACTATTACTCACTTAGTAACTATGACAGGGTAAACAAAACTTATTCACTTAGAGGGCTTAATGAACTTCAATCAACAATTTCCGGAGTTCCTGCAGGTACCGAATATTTGGGATATGATGAAGGAGAGAAAAAAGTTTCTACCAGTTTTTATAGTGAAGCAGCGCTAAACTATAAACGTACTTTCAATCAGGTACATAGCCTCAGTGGTATGTTAATAGGTATTGCCAAAAGTAGCTTAACAGGAGGTGCCGGAGATTTACAAAGCTCTCTTCCTTTCAGGAATATGGGTTTGTCGGGTAGATTTACTTATGTCTATAATGATCGCTATGCTACTGAATTTAATTTTGGCTACAATGGTTCTGAACGTTTTCATAGCTCTCATCGTTTTGGATTTTTCCCTTCAGCAGGTGTAGCCTATACCGTGTCAAATGAGGATTTCTGGAAGCCACTCAAAGAGGTTATGCCGACATTGAAATTAAGGGCAACCTATGGCTTAGTTGGGAATGACCAGATAGGAAGTCCGGAGGACAGGTTCTTTTATTTGTCAAATGTCAATATGAACAGTACTTCAAATGGCGCTGTTTTTGGAACATTAACTGATAATTTTCTTAGTGGAGTTGATATTACCAGATATGCAAATAATGACATTACCTGGGAGACCGCTAAAAAATTCAATTTCGGAATTGAATCCAACCTTTTCAATAAATTAGGCATTCAGGTAGATATCTATAAAGAAAGAAGAACAAACATCTTAATGGATAGGACTTCTATTCCTAGCACAATGGGATTGTCTGCAAATGTAAGGGCTAATGTTGGCGAAGCGTCATCGCATGGTGTAGATGTTTCTATGGATTATTCTCAAAATATTGGTTCAGATATATGGATCAAAGGAATGGCCAATTTTACTTATGCGACAAGCAAATTTGAGGTATATGAAGAACCTGAATATGCCGAGAAAAACAAATCGCATGTTGGTTATTCTTTATCACAAAACTGGGGATACATTGCTGAGCGCCTGTTTGTTGATGATAATGACGTTGCGTATTCCCCAAAACAAAACTTCGGAATTTATGGTGCAGGTGATATTAAATATAGAGATGTAAATCATGATGGACAAATTACCTCGTTAGATCAGGTGCCAATAGGGTTCCCGACATCTCCCGAGATTGTGTATGGCTTTGGTCTTTCTGCAGGTTACAAACGATTTGACCTATCTTGTTTCTTCCAGGGGTTGGGACGTGAGTCTTTTTGGATCGATGGCATAAAAACTTCTCCTTTTGTAAATAATCAGGGGGCATTGTTAAAGGCTTATGCTGATAATCACTGGAGTGAAGAAAATAGAAATATTTATGCCCTTTGGCCAAGATTGAGTACAACGGTCAATGTTAATAACACCCAGACAAGCACCTGGTTAATGCAAAATGGCGCATTTCTTCGTTTAAAATCGCTTGAACTTGGTTACACATTGCCAAATAGGATCACCCAAAAAGCTCATATGTCGAATGTAAGGTTCTATTTAAATGGAACAAACCTTTTTCTATGGAGCAATTTTAAATTATGGGAYRTTGAAATGGGTGGCAACGGTCTAGGCTATCCTGTTCAAAGAGTGATGAATCTTGGCGTGCTCATCTCAATTAATTAAAACAATGTCCACTTTCCTTAAAATTAAACTGTAATTGTATGAAATTTTATAAAATTATAATACTCGGATTGATGGTAATTTCGCTCTCTTCGTGTAAAAAATATCTGAATGTCGTTCCAGATAATATAGCCACCATCGACAATGCTTTTACGCTACGTAATCAGGCTGAAAAGTATTTATTTACTTGTTATTCATTTTTGCCAAGGCTTGGTGATATCGAAAATCCAACATTTATGGGTTCCGGAGAAATGGTTACTCCTAATCCGGGAATATCGCCAATGGATGGCTATCAGAATATTATTGATCTGGCTTATGGAGGCCAGAATGGGGTATTACCAATTGGCAATACCTGGGATGGTGAAAATGGAGCCAGGTCTTATTATATAGCGATACGTCATTGTAATATTTTTCTGGAAAACATTGTTAAGGTTCCTGATATACAGACTTCTGAAAGGAACAAATGGATTGCAGAAGTGAAGTTTCTGAAAGCCTATTATCATTTCAGTTTATTAAAGATGTACGGACCTATTCCGGTAATCCGTAAAAACCTGCCAATATCTGCCTCCGTAGAAGAGGTAAGGGTAAAACGTGAACCTGTGGATTCTGTTGTGAACTATGTTGTACAAACTTTGGATGAAGCGATTCCAGATCTGCCTCTTGAGATTTCTAATCAGGCGAAGGAGCTTGGAAGGGTTACAAAACCTATTGCCTTAGCTATAAAAGCCCAAACACTGGTATTGGCCGCGAGCCCACTATTTAATGGAAATTCTGACTACGCAAATTTCAAAAACAAAGATGGACAAGCCTTGCTAAATCCTACAGTTGACAATATAAAATGGAAAAAAGCCGCCGATGCGTGTAAAGCTGCAATTGATGCCTGTCATGAGGCTTCGAATGCAATTCATTATTTTGAGAAGCCCTTTAACATGGGGGCAATAAGTGATGCCACAACCTATTGCATGAACGTAAGGTCTACAATAACAGAAGAGTGGAACAATGAAACAATCTGGGGGTTTTCCAATTCTAAGGGGAGCACAGGAAATCTTCAAAATATGTGCACTCCACGAAATGATGTGCAGCAGACTTCAGGTGCGCTTCTTGCAGCATCTATAAATGCAGCTGAAATGTTCTATACACGAAATGGAGTGCCTATCGATGAAGATAAGAACTGGGATTATGCAGGTAGGTTTACCAAATTGAAAACAATTCCTCAATCTGAAAGCAGTTTGCTGAATCCGAATTATATTACTGCAAGTTTTAATATGGATAGGGAATATCGTTTTTATGCCGACCTGGCTTTTGACAGATCTTCGTTATTTGGTTTTGGGCGCACCGATGAAACCAATTTATTGTACATCAATACCATTTGGGGACAAAGTAATTCTACCGGTACTAATAGCCGATTTTCTTGTACGGGTTATTGGCCAAAAAAATTGATTAACTATAAGAATAGCGGTAGCAGTGGTAATTACAACATTGTTTCTTATGTGTGGCCTGCCATCCGCTTAGCTAGTTTATATCTTTTATATGCAGAGGCACTTAATGAGGCAGAAGGTCCTTCAGTTGAGGCTTATAAGTATATAGATTTGGTGCGCTTAAGAGCAGGCTTAAAAGGTGTCATTGAATCCTGGGCAACTTATGCGAAAAATCCTTCAAAACCAAGTACAAAAGAAGGCTTCAGGTCAATTGTTCATCAGGAAACGATGATAGAATTGATGTTTGAAGGCGAGAACTATTGGAATGTAAGAAGATGGAAAAATTTGGATATTATGAATAGACCTATAAAAGGTTGGGACGTATTTCAAACTACTACAGAGAATTTTTATAGGCTTAAGACCATTTTCACTCCTAATTATAGCTATAGAGACTTTCTATTTCCTATAAAGGAATACGACTTGTCAGTAAATCCTAACCTTGTTCAAAACCCTAAATGGTAAAATATAATTTCAAATGATTATGAAAAAGATTAATATTTTTTTAATGGTCTTATTTCTTGCAGGATTTATTTTTTCCTGCAAGAATGAAGTGTTAGATCATGCTCCCTTGTTTGGCGACAAAACAAAACCTTCGCCTGTAACCAATATAAAAGTAACTAATGTTGAAGGAGGGGCTATTATCACTTATGATGTTCATGCCGATCCCTCTATACTGTATGTACAAGCAGATTATTCGGTAAACGATAAAGTTAGCAGACAGGCAAAATCTTCGTATTATTCTGATACCATCACGGTAAGTGGTTTTGCTAAAGCCGGTGCTTATAAGGTAGTATTACATGCCATAAGCAGGAGTGAAATAAAATCAGATCCTGTTGAGGTTACCGTTAATCCACTTACGCCAAACTACCTTACTGTAGGTGCCTCATTAAAACTATTTGCAGATTTCGGAGGTGTAAATGTGAGCTATTTAAATCCTAGTGAGAGTGAGTTGGGCGTCGTCGTTATTGTGGACTCCCTTGACGGTTTTGAGTATCTGGATACAAAATACATGAAAGAGCCTGAAGGTAATTTTTCGGTGAGGGGGCTTCCAACAAAAGAGAGAACTTTTGGTGCCTATGTGAGAGATAGATGGGGGAATGTGTCGGATACAGTATACTCAAAATTATCTCCTTTGAGGGAAGTTGAATTAGACAGATCAAAAATATCCGGGTTATACTTACCTGGAGATATGACTGGATGTTGCGGCTCGTCTTTGAGTGTTCCGTTATCTAATAATGGAGCTTCTGATTGGGCCCTTTATGGAATTACCCTCCCTGATACAAAAGTCCCGTCACGTATAACATATGATTTAGGTAGAACTGTTAAAATGAGCAGGTTTAGGTTGTGGTTTAGGGTAAATGGTATTGCAGAATTTGCGAATGGTACTCCAAAAACCTTTAAATTATATGGTAGTAACAATCCGAATCCGGATGGAAGCTTAGATGCTACCTGGATGCAATTGGGAGGTCTTTATGAATTGAAAAAACCCTCAGGATTACCATATGGCAAAAGAAATGCTGAAGATGATGCTGCCAAGCAGGAGGGATTTGAATTTACCTTGCCATTGCCAGCGCAGCCTATCAGATATTGGAGATTTGTAATGGTATCAAATTATTCACAGAGTCTTGGAATGGAGATTTCATGCTTAAAGTTCTGGGGTGATCCTCAATAATCTTAAATAACCGTTTCAACAAAAATATGATTATGAAAAATAAAATATATTTTCTTATAGTGTGCATCGGGATAATTACCTCTTGCACCAAAATGGATAATACCTACAAACCATACCTGGCAGAGGGAGAAAAATATTACCCCGGAAAGCCGAGTGGGATAGAACTCCATTCCGGAAGAAACAGAATTGAAGTACAATTTCAACAAAGCCTGGATCCAAATATTGCTAAGTATGTAATTTACTGGAACGATAGAGCTGATTCTGTAATTACATTGCCTACAGCTGAATTGGGTATTCTTAAAACCATTATCCCCGGATTAAAAGAGCAGTCATATAATTTCGAAATTGTTTCCTTCGATAAATTAGGGAATTCCTCTTTAGAGGTGATAAAGAGTGGTAAGGTTTATGGTACTACCTACGAATCTGAGCTTTTGAATAGGGGAGTGATTATTGGGAATACCCTGGCAGGATTAGAATTGAGTTTTTCCGGTGCTGAAACTTTTAATGTGTCAACTGAAGTAACCTATACCAATGCCTTAGGGAAAACTGCAACTGTTCGTGTACCATCAACGGTTGATACTTATACTATTGCTGACAATAAAGGAAAGCAAATAGAATTGAAATCTGCATTCGTACCTGATAAAGGCATTGATACATTTTACAGTCCTTCGGTTATTCAAACATTTAATGCATACGCAGGGAATTACCAGGCCACAGGTGTGTTTCATCATCCGGACAATGGAGATCGCAATATTGACGAAGCGAAAGTCCTTGCCCGGATAACGGATGAAATTGTTCAATGTAATTTAGGTGACCTGGGCTCCTCAGGTTATCTCATGCAGTTGAAAGTTAATGGAGATTTATCAGTGACCATTACTCCTGCTGGAGCTACACCTAATATTGACCAGCATTGGGGGCCAAGTTATTACGATCCTGCAACTAAATCTTTTCATTTATTCTACTCTTATAATACTGCTGCTCCACGTAAAGTAGAGGAAACAATCACATTAAAATAGTGGATTTATAAACAATAATAATGAAGCGCAGCAATCCGGTTGGGGATGCCCCAGCCGGATTTTTCTACCTAATAGCTTGAATCGTCATGTAAGTACATTGAGTTGATGAGCAAAAAAAGCATCGATATTGATCAATATAAGACCATTTTTATAGCTCTTAAAATATTTAATTTTAGCATTGAACAGACTGATCGGCAGTATTGTCATAAATTTTTTTTGAGAATAAACAAGCGAACAGTTTGTACATACAAACAAATGAAACAAAGCGAAAATTCGCACAAGACAACACACAAACACTATGAATAATTTTAACATTGTCATGTTCAGGGTAATTATTGCCTGGATAATGGTGTTCAGCTACAGTAACCTATCACATGCGCAGACCATCAATTTAAAAACCCGATATTCATCTATCAGTATAGATGGTAAAGGTTTTATTACATCCATTAAAGACGTCAATACGAAAAAAGAATATAATCCAAAGGGGTTTTCTTCAGCATTGATGAGCCTTTCTAATCACAAGGGTTATATTCATCCGATAAAATCCTTTTATAGCCCGAAGCGCAATCAAATCTTGCTTAGCTTTAGCAATGGTGCAGTGGCAACAATAAAAGCAGAACAGAAAAATGAATATTTTAGGTTTCAACTACTTTCGCTAACCAAGAAAGAACAGGTTGATAATATCATATGGGGCCCTTATAAAACGAATATTTCAAAAACCATTGGAGATGTGCTTGGAGTGGTGCGGGATGATGATTTCGCGATAGGTATGCTGGGACTGAATGACAATACTACAGGAGGCCCACCAACGGACGGTGATATGTCTTTCATGTATTATTTTATACACTCTCCTGACCCTGTAAAATTCCCACTTCCTCCTAACCTAAAAGAAGGGCAAACTTTTACAATTGGTGGCGATGGTATTAGTGATGTGGCCTTTTACTCGCATCCGGAAGAATACTATAGGATGAACTATGGAAATGGTGCTGTTCTAGAACCAACATTTGGATCTTCGATTTCCATGCACTCTCGAGACAGGAAAAAAGAGCAAATGATACGTTTTCCTGTATTGCCCGACAACATGGATGGAAAAGCAAACTCTGCCCGTTACCAACTCGTATTGCCTACAGATGCCGGATTTATCGGTTCTGCAATGGCATTGTATGCTTGTCCGGATTCTCTTGGCCTTAAAACGATAGAGAAAATAGTTTTAGCCGAAGGGCTTCCTCACCCGGAAATAGATGGCAAATGGATTAAAGACCCCAAAGCTTATCGTCCTGATATTGCATGGAGTGGTGTTCATGACAGCCTTGTAAATTATGCTCAGCGTTTAGGACTTAAATCTGTTCAGGATGAAGGCATGGGCGAATATTATCCGAACAGGCAAAACAGATGGGGCGGAAAAAAAGTTAATTTTAAATCTGCTCCTGCAATGACCATACCTGAATATGGCGCATTAATGAAAGAAAAAGGTATACGCTGGGGTTTACATACCCTTTGTGAATTCTTACAACCGGATAATAACAGTGATGTTGCACCAGTTCCTAATGATAGCCTTTCCATCATGCAGCGCACGGTGATCACCAAACAGCTTTCTCCTCAGGATACAGTTATTACAGTAGCAGACCGGGCCTATTTCAATGAATTTGGAGGATGGGAAGGAAATCATACCAATGTACTTAAGATAGGTAAAGAGCTTATCGAGTATAACGGCATAACAGAAACCAAGCCCTATACCTTTTTAAATGTTAAAAGAGGATTTCATGGAACAACCAGAGGATCTTTTGGCCTTGGAACAACCATTGTTAAGCTGCAGCCTAATTGCTATCATGGTTTTGCAC
>NZ_JBFTIZ010000164.1:0-15375 GCF_056395165.1 Pedobacter sp. 10L46_2 | reverse complement strand
AAATGAGCCATTAAAATTAGCCGTCACGCTTAACCCTTTCCATCCCACATTTAGGTTTAAGCCCAGGACTTTAGCGTTATTGCTTTTATTGAGTACAGTGATGTCATTATCATTGATAGTATTGTCTCCATTGAAGTCCTTATAGGCAAACTGGCCAGGTTTGGGCACATTCCCATTGAAATTATACCCCGGATGAGCCGCTAGCAAAGCATCAACATCAGCTTGTGATCGAAGCAAATGATCAACAGTATAACCTGTAATCATATTGGCAGAACGACCACCTCCTATAATATTTTGATAATCATAGGTGATATTTTGATCCCTTAGGACATACCAGGAATTACCGTAGGTGGCATTTAGACCTATATCATACTTAAATTCTCCAATGTTATTACTATAGTTCAAACTTAGATCAATACCATTTGCTTTCATTTTTCCATAATTTACTGATGGTAAAGGGCGGCTAAAAGTTGGGGGTGTACTTTGAATCCTTGTACTTAAAATATCATAGGTAAGGGTATGCCAATATTCTGCAGTGGCAGTGAAGTGTTTTAAGAAACTGATATCAACACCAAAATTCTTGTTCAGGTATTTTTCCCAGGTAATATTAAGATTCGGAAATACATTGTATCGTATTCCCGGATTAAGTGAAGGGGACTCGCCAAAAATTGCATTATTCCCTGCAATGTAATTATCTTCATACTGCCAGCGTTTCGCATTCGAATCATCTTTCGCACCATTTGGGTCTATTCCCACAAAGTCATTCCCGGTTAGTCCAACTGAAGCCCTTAATTTTAATGACTCTACCCCTTTTACGTTGCTAAAGAAATTTTCTTTTGAAATGATCCAAGCTGCGGAAGCTGAGGGGAAGAAACCCCAACGTTTATCTTCTGGAAAATTTACCGAACCATCATAACGATAAGTAAATGTAGCGACATACTTATCAGCATAATCATAAGCAAATTGCCCAATATACGATTTACGACCAGTTGTAGGCAGGAAACCGTAAGTATTACTAATCCCCTTTGTAGGTGTACTATTTACTACACCCGCCCCTCCGGTAGATGCCCACCATTGATCAGTCATATAAATAGGAAAACCATTGATGACGGCATCTATACCATCATAACTCCTTTCCTGACGCTCGTACACCAATGCCGCATTTACGTGATGTTCACCAAAACTCCTTTCAAAATTTACCTGAAGGTTCAACTGTCCCTCCTGATTCCAGGCCGACAGTTTTTCTAAACTAGGTGAATGTGCAGTAAGACGCTGTCCTACAATCGTATTCAAATCCCAAATAACAGGCTCAACCTGTTTCAATTGGTAATAGGTGAAAGGATGTGTATATATTTTTTGATTGCTGTTGTTAAAAGTTTTTATATAACCCACTTTAGCACTTAACCCCTGCAAGAAGGGTGCTTTGTAAGTTAAATTTAAATTAACAACAGATTTAATGGCTTCAGAATTGTTATATCCTGCCAATCCATCTGCTTCACCAGATTTATTGGAAATCCAAAAATAATCGACCGGTAAACCAGTCGCGGTAAACGAGGGCATATAAGGTTGCCACAGTAGGAGCTTAGGATACATATCTCCTGACCAATCGCCCTGAGGGGAATTAAATTTATTATTATTTAAGCTAAGACCAGCAAAAACAGTTACATCTTTGGTAAGGTTAGCTGTTATATTTGCCCTAACATTGTATTTTTTTTCATTAGTATTCTTGATGAAAGTTTCTTGATTTACATAAGAAGCTCCAACAAAATATTGAAGTTTATCTGTACCTCCAGATGCACTTAAATTATGTGTAGTAATAGAAGGGTTTACATAAACATCTTTTAATAGATCAAAACCATATCCCTTGCCCCCACCAAAATCTGTATCTTTAAAATACGCTTTTGCAGTCTCAGTCCAGGGGGTATTTGCCGGTCCGCCGGCTTCACCCCAAATTCTGTTTTGAATAACTCCCCATTCCATAATATCTGTTAGCTCCATATTTTTTCCCCGGACATCTCGCCCAGTATTCACGGAGTAATTAACAGTTGCTTTACCTGCTTTACCACGTTTGGTAGTAACTAATACTACACCTGCGCCCGCACGGGCACCATAAGCAGCAGTAGTAGCTGCATCTTTTAAAATAGTTACTTCTTCAACGTCATTAGGACTTAAGTTGTTGAATTCCGCAGCATCACTAGTAACTTTTCCATCAATTACATATAAAGTCGGCGCAGCATTCCACGAACTTGGTGTTCTTATACTAATACCAGGTTGCTCTCCAGGTTTACCACTAGGGGTAGAAACATATAAACCTGCCATTCTACCTGCTAATAAGTTACCAACTGAGGTCGTCGGAATTTCAGTGTCTTGTTCTATAAATTTGACGGAAGCTACTGAACCGCTCATGAGGGTTTTCTTTTGCTTTGAATAACCAACAATTACCGTTTCCTGTAATCCAATAGTAGTAGAAACCATTTCTATTATCATTCCTTGTTTAGGTGCAACAGTTACAGTCTGATAACTAATCATTGTAATTTTTAGCATTGACCCGTTAGGCACGGCAATTGTAAATTTACCAGATCCATCCGCTTTTACTGATGATGCAACCTCAGCTTCGTTGGCTTGTGTCCCCGTAACGGAGATAGTTGCCCCGGCCAATGGAACCTTCCCTTCTGAATCAACTACTGTCCCAGATATTTTTTCTTGCGCAAAAACATAATGGGATTGTAGTAACATGAAGACGATTCCGAGCACCCGCAAGTGCATTTGTAATACCTGTTTCATAATTTAAATTATTTGGTTGTTGGTTATTTGACTGTTTTATCTCCTATACGAAAACAATCGATTGCTTACGGAGTAAATCTCTTAACAATAGTTATTTACAACTACCGTTAATTTGATTAATTGCAATGTTTTTTTTGCATCAAGCCCTTACATCTAACCATAAATAGACTATATTTAATTAGCTTTATATACTAGACCCAATAAACCATAGAAATGCAGTATATCTACGAGAACTTTACCTTTCCCCCTGACCAATCATTTACTGTGCGATCAGAAATTCTGGAAGTAAAAAAGTATACTTCATTAAAGTCTCATGTTAATTTTGAGATTGCATTAATTGAAAATTGTTTTGGTAAGCGTTTTGTCGGCGATCATATCGAAGATTTCAGTGGCACAGAACTCGTGCTTTTGGGAAGTTATTTACCACATTGCTGGCAATACTATAATACTATAGACGACAAAGTACAACCGCAAGCAATTGTTGTACACTTTTTCCCGGATTTTTTGGGAAGAGATTTACTATCGAAGCCAGAAGCCTCTGCTCTAAATCATCTATTCGAAAATGCTTCAAAAGGTATTTTATTTTCAGGACCTACAGTAGCAAGAGCAAAAATGATTCTGAATCAAATGTTATTTGAAACAGGGTTATCCCGGGCTGCATTAATGCTCCAGCTTTTAGATGTTTTATCTCAATCTAACTCATGTAGAACGCTGTCATCCCCTTCTTTTAATATCATAGAAAGTTCAACTGAAGCAAATAAAATCAACCGTGTGTTTGATTATATATTCAATAATTTCAAAGAAGACATTTCTTTACAGGATGTTGCTTCAATCATCCCCATGTCTACAGCCGCTTTCTGCCGGTTTTTTAAGCTTAAAACCAACAGAACTTTAGTTGAATTTATAAAAGAAATAAGGGTTGGGCATGCCGCTAAATTGTTAATTGAAGGCAACCATAATGTAACAGAAACCTGCTACATAAGTGGCTACAACAACATCTCTAATTTCAATAAGCACTTCAAAGAAGTAAAGGGCTTATCGCCAAGAGACTTTATTAAGCAATATAAAATTACTGCTTAAACTTGTAAAAAGGAATTACCTCAACCCATTTCTGTCCTTCAGAAGTACCATTAACTCCTTTTTGATAAGTATTCATTAATTTATTCCATTCTGCACAACGGGGGCTATAAGATTCTGCCAACTTTCCCATTTCGTTTAAATCTGCATTTTCAGGAACCATGATCGTCATCACAATAAGATCATTAAAATGGTAAAGTGTAATACTTTTATAACCTGCTTTCTTAAAGCCAGCCTCTACCTCCGGCCAAATTTGCTTATGGTATGCCAAATACTCATTCAGTTTTTTATCGTTATCCACTGTATTTACTACAAATACTTTTTCAACAAGTGCAGATTCCTTATCAGAATTAGCCGGGCTGCACATGATAAAGGAACAAGTAAAAATTATTGATGCCAACTGAAGGATTTTTTTTTTCATCAAAGTATTAGTTAAAAAGTAAGTAAATTATAATCATGACAGATGCCAAGCCTAACCATGCCAGCCAAATAGGTTTGGAATTGTAAGCATCTTCTTCTGTCGGCTCATTTTTTGACTCAAGAAGTGAAGGGATTACCGAGTTTATTGCCGGTTTTGTAATTAATGTTACTACTATAATAACAATACTTAACGCTACGAACAGATAAAATGAAAGCAAAAGGAAATGAGGCCAATAACCTTTATAAGGATAATTTAATACATGACATGCCCCAAGAATTAAGCAAACCAACCCACCACCATAAAGAACTATCTCCACAGATGTGCTATTCACACGTTTCCAAATGATGCCTGCCAGAAATACGACAGACAGCGGTGGAGCAAGTATAGAAACCAAGCCTTGACTTAATTCAAAAAAATTTTTCCCTGAATAGGAAAAAACCATGGCGATACCTACACCTACTATTGCGGCAATAATAGTTATCCATTTTCCCATTTTTATCTGTTGCTTCTGATTAAGCACCTTAATCTGCGAAACAACATCCAATGTAAACACTGTACAAAAAGAATTTAAACTGGAAGATACCGTATCAATCAATGATGCTATTAATGCCGCAATGCTTAGACCCAGTAAACCATGAGGCATTAATTCTTTAATCATAGTAATGTAGGCATTATCGGCCTGGGCTGTATCTTTAAATAAAACATAACACATAATACCAGGAAGAATAAATATTAATGGCATTATGATTTTAAGCGCTCCAATGAATATTGCTCCATACTGGCCTTCTTTTAAATTCTTTGCCGCCAGCACTTTTTGCACAATCGTCTGATCGGCACACCAATAATAAATAGCCACCACCGGATAACCTAAAACAATAGCTATCCATGAGTATTCGGGGTTTGACGCAGGCAAAAATAACTTCCAAAAAGAGTCTGGCGTTTGGCTAACCAGTAAATCTACGCTGCCAATTTTCTGAAAACCCAAAAAAGTAAGCAGTATTGAAGAAACTATAATAATTATCGATTGAAAAACCCCTGTACGGACTACCGCCTTTAGTCCTCCAATAGCAGTAAAACTAGTGGCCACAATAGCAATTATAACAACGGCTATAAATAAAGAACAATTAAATATTCCCGAAATTAAAAGCCCCCCCGCATACAAAGCACTGCCTAACCATACGACTAATATTGAAATTAAGCTATAGATAACCAGAAAATTATACGATCTTTTACCAAATCGAATCAGTAAAAACTGGGGGATAGTACTTATTTTGGCTTTTAAGTAGTAGGGCAAAAAAACCATGGATAACAGCATTAAAAAGACCCAGGCCAGCAATTCAAAATTACTGCCAACAATACCATGAGAAAAACCAATACCTGCAAATCCAATTAACATCATAGGGCCGGCATTGGCACTAAACATAGAAAAACCAATTTGCCACCACTTCAGCGTTCGGCCACCCAAAAATATATCTTCCTGATTTTTCTCTTTTTTACTAAAGCGAAAACCAATACAAAATAAAGCAAGGGCGTATAGCCCTAAAATTATATAATCGATGTAATTGAATGATAAACTCAAAGTTGGTCCCCTAGTTACATAGACACAACAGGGTTATATTTTGAAACATCTTGTTTTTCCCATAACCGCTCTTGTACTATCTTATTTTCTTTATAACAATAATCCCAATCAATTCTTACCGGCAGCCCCTCTATTTCGGACAAGTAGAATCTGCCGTTTTCCCATACTGGTCTGACTAAAAAATATTTTTCTAACCCATACATCAGCGGATATAAGTACTCAATCATACTATCCCTATTTGCGGAAGTCATGAGAAACGCTGAATATAGGGAATATCCACCAGAAGAGAATTGCAAATTTTTATTTTCGCAAAGGTCTCTTATTTCCATCCACTCTTTCATTCCACCTAATTGTGTTGGAACAGGCTGTAGGTGTCTAACTCCGGAATCAACAAGGGTTGGGAAGATCTTTGATGTCCGCTCGGATTCCCCATAAGCTACAGTAACCGATAATTTTTCACAAAGTAGTTCAATTTGATCATAAGCAGCTGAATGTATAGGCTCTTCTAACCAACATAAATTTTCTTCTCCAATGGCATCAACAAATTTAAACACATCATTACAGTTCCAAATCTGGTTTACGTCCACCGCGATCTTCATTTTATTACCGGCCAAACTCTTTACAAATTTCACTCTGTTAATGTCCTCATTTATTTTTGCCCCAAAGTCTTTTCCAATCTTCATTTTGTAGCAGTCAACACCTTTATTCATCAAAAAACTCACTTCGGTTTCCAGTTCCTGGAGTGTATAATTGGTACCTCCTCCACTGCCATACATTTTCACATCATTTTGAGTACTGCCAATATATCTATACAATGGAACTTTTCTACGCCTTGCGGCCAAATCATACAAAGCCATATCAACCTGGCCCAATATTGCCCCAGCCGCACCTTTAAATCCTTCATTTCTAATAGACCAATATAATTTAGGATAAAACTCTTTATAAGGAACCGATCGGCTGTGAAAAAGTATTGGGAAAATACAGGATTCCAGAATGTTCATATAGCTATTATAAACCGGGGCTTCTCCCAAGTTCCCATCCTCATCCTCTATGGTTATAATTGATATTCCGAAGTTGGGGAAAGGCCCCATAGTAGCATCCTGAAAAGGAGTTACTGCTGCAACCTGCTCCAGAACTCTTATCCTAATTCYTTTTATATTAAAAATCTCATTATCTATGTCGTACATCTATTGTCAATTAAGCGTTAGTAGTATTTCATTATAAATTTCCGTAGGCAATTCACCCAATTTCATTGCATCAAGGGTGTCCCTTAATTGCATCCTGTCTGCAGCACCAATTACAATTTTAAACTCAGCCGGAATGGTTAAAAGAAATCGATGTGCAAGCTCCTGCAGCGAAATGTTATATTTATCTGCTATTGAATTAACTCTTTTCACCTGCTCAATATTTTTTAATCCGAGCCAGTTGGGAGGAGAAGTTGTGAATTCAGAAAATCTACAACCTAACAATCCCATGTTTAAAGGACTGGCCGCGTAATATTTTCTATTGTTATCTCTACAAAAAGGGATAGTATTGTCCAAAGCATCAATACAACAAGCATTAAGCCTGTTATATTCCATAATGACATCGAACTGGTTAGATTTAAAATAGGGTTCAAACCATTCGGGTGCGTTACCACCCAAACCAATTCTTTTTGCATAGCCTTGATGCATAAAGAATTCCATCTGCTTCAAAACCTGTTCTATATCAGATGGAGGAATTGCAGCAGGGTCATGTAAAAATAGAATGTCTATAATCGGAATGTTTAATGATTTTAAGCTGTTTTCCACACTCCTTTTCATGCCATCGGCGGTGTAATTATAGTGTGCTTCGTCAACCTTGTAACCTTTTAAGCGACCCACTTTTGTACTAATCAACGGTCTTTTACCAGTCCATTGTTTTAAAGCTTTTCCTACCAGCTCCTCCGCATCTCCATAGGCAGGAGCAGTGTCTATAGCCACTATTCGGCATTTAAGGGCATCCAGAATTGTCAATATTGATTCCTGAGCATCAATCTCCCTCCAAATACCGCCAAGTCCGGCAGTGCCCAGCACCAATTTATTTGTCTCCTTTATCATAATTATAGCATTGTTATGCCATTTGCAGGGTTAACTTTAATCATTATAGTTCCGCCAGTTTTAACCTTAACCTTAGGCCATCTTAAAAATGCCGTATAACTTAAGGGTTTTCTGGCCTGTTTTTCAGTTTCGGCCAGTACCGACACACTTGCATCGTATTCCGTTTCATTTTTGAGTTGAATGGTAATACCTGATTTATCAATTGATAATACCTGAGCTTTTACATGATCAAAAACGTATAATTTTTTATGATTCATATTAACATAAATGCCAGGGATTTCCAAAGCCATCAGTACCCCATTTGTTTCTGTCCACGAGTTACGCGTGTTTATAAAATTACCAATACTTCCTTTCCCTTCGGCATCACTTAGCTGAATTCTTTCCATTGAAGAACCAATCAGGTTATTAGTTGTTAAATGCCCCGGCATATTTACTGCTTCGGCATGTGCGTGCTGAATATCTCTGATCAAATCTGCATAAAGCGGATTACCTGTAGCCCTGAATAGCTTAAAGATATAATCTCCCGAAGCCGTGCAAATACCGGGAGCCGCATGCTTATTTTGAATACTGGCCCAAATAGCGCCGGCCATATTGCTCTTAAGCTTTCCTATTTCACTATTTGGAGGAAAAACAGGGTCATAAGAAAACGTCCACGTAGCACCTAATGCAGCTTGAACTTCTGCCCTATTCAACCATTCTTTTTGTCCTGTGTAATAATACAAAGCCATTAGCGATTCTAAGAACCCAAATGCGGATTCAGAATCGGCATCTTGAGATATATCTCCACAATGACCTCCTGTTAAACCTTGCTTTTCAACATCCCGCTGATAATAAAATTTAGCTGCATCCCGAGCCACCTTGTATTTACGAAAGCAGCAGCGAGCTTTTCAGTTGCATTTTCCCACTCCGGTTTAACACTTTTGCCATAGCCCTGAGCTTTTAACAGTTGCATATGTTTTATGAGCCAAAGCAACGCATCCGCATTTTTCCTTACCATGGCCTGAATTGGTTTAAAATCAGGAGACATCTTTTCAGGAATAATTTCTCCGCCAGCTGTAATTCCTCCATAAAAATATCCGCTTTTTCCTTGCAATTTATTTACCACAAAATCCAATTCAGCAATAACCCTATCTCTCTCCTTTTTATCATTAAGGGTTAACATTGGGTAGGTATTCATCATTCCACTAACCCATCCAAGCTGAAAATTCTTATTGTTTTCAGGTCTATAAAATGATCCTGCAGGAACATCAACAAAGTTCCCTTTACATATATTTGTAGCTACTTCAAACAATTTACTCATAGGTATTATGTTACGAGGGTGGTTTAAACCTGAAAGCGCTTTACGTACCTGCATAAACTTCTTTAAAAGATCTGGAATGTTGGCAGCATTAAAAACGTATACTTTAAAGTTTAACGTTATCTCATCACCAGAATTCCAATCGGGTGCTTTGTCACCACTTATGTGAAAATCACCAAAGCCGGTTGCCATTTTACGAACTGCAGGTGCAGAAATACTGAAAGAACAGCTGTCTTTTGCTGCATTTTCCGTAATAGTTAATCCGCTGCTACCCAATCTGGTCATTTGCTCAGTAAGTACAACAAATCCTTTTTGTTCCTTTTTTGAGAAAAAACACAATGCGGGCGTAGCCACATTTCCTGTTGTCAACTCTACAAGCGAGGCTTTATTTGATTCAATTGAAAGTCGGGGATTGTTAGAAATAGTAAGCGGCACGGAAGGGTTATAATACATATCCTTTGGGTATTGTGGACTGTAACTGTTTCCAATTGCTCGGTAACGGTTTCCATTGTAAACAGAAGCAGGTACTAACACATAGTTTTCTGGATTCCATTTACTAAAATCAAAGGAAACTGAAACTGCTGATGAC
Source organism: Pedobacter sp. 10L46_2 (assembly GCF_056395165.1). NCBI lineage: Bacteria > Pseudomonadati > Bacteroidota > Sphingobacteriia > Sphingobacteriales > Sphingobacteriaceae > Pedobacter > Pedobacter sp. 10L46_2. Next base: position 5,550 of record NZ_JBFTIZ010000164.1, on the reverse strand, counting down.
TTAGCAACACCACTGTTTAAGCGAAATGACGTAGAAACATCCATAACTCCGGGATGCTTCGAAACCGGACTTGCCTTAAATTGCATACTCCAATTACCTGTTTTTGTCTGCAACAACTCTTTGTTAAATGGCTGTTCGGATAGTAAGTCTGTTCCATTAAATTCCTTTACCGACAATCTTAATGAACCGTTTATATCTCTTAATAATTCATTAAGGGATCCAACTGGTTCTTGTGCTAATGAAACCGTTCCACTGCTTAAACAAAGAAAACCAATCAACGTCACCCTTAAATTCTTCATTCCCATAATCTATTTTACTAGTTTAGCGTAAAGATTAAACTATAGGTGGCTTAATACCACCCATAATTTGACTATTAGTAATGTTTTTTTTGCATGAAATGTAGATCAGTTTTTTATAGGTCTGATAATTATTGCCTGACCATTTTTAGGCTGTAACTGAATATTTAAAACAGTTGATGCATTTACATTCATTTTCTTTATTGCGAGTTTGGTTGGTGTTAAAAGAGAGGCGTCATCATTATAAACCGTGGCTTCATACTGTTTATTTTTATTTAAAAAAAGGAGTGGCAACGCGAAGTTTCTTGCTTTACACGTTAAAGTTCCAACATACCAATCGTCTCCGCTTTTACGTGCGATAGTTCCGAACTCCCCTATCTTTGCTTCTATCACTTTTGTATCGTCCCACACAGTAGGTAGAGCATCGTAAAAACTAAGATCAGGAATTTCACTTATAACAGAAGCAGTAGATCCCGCTCCACCTTTTTGTCTAGGTGAATCGTCGGGTCGGTCGTACCAATACACAAATTGCCATGGGCTGTAAATACAAATTGCCTTTGCCATTTGAGAGGCATGAGAACCCATATTGTTTACTCTGGGGGCAAAATAACAATTGGTAAAATCCCCAGCACCTGCAATCATCCGAGTAAACATGGTAATTAATACCTGATGGTTATCTGGACTTTCTTCTTCTCCACGTATTCCTTCCTGAGTTAATAAATTCGGATAAGTTCTGGAATATCCTGTTGGCCGGTATTCATCATGAATATCAATCATCAGCTGATTGTCGGCAGCTTTTCTGACTGCTTCATGCAACCAGGACGTATTTTGTTGCGATCCTACATTAACAAAACCGTATTTAATACCTTTTACACCCCAAGATTTAAATAATGGCAGTATCGAATCTAACTGTCTGGATAATGCCCTCTGATTTACATAAAGAATTACACCAACATCTTTAAGCTTTCCGTAATCTATTATTTCCTGCAGCGCCAATGGCCCCGCAGATCTCGAAGGATCGACATTTACAGCTAATGCACTTGATGCGTTATCGTACTCATGGCCATACCAACCAGCATCAAATTCTATATATCGTAAATTGTGTTTGGCGGCAAAATCTATGCTCGCTTTACCACCTGTTGTGGTAAGTGTTACTTCACGAATTACTTTGCCAGGTTTTATCCATGATGCATCTACTAGGGCAGAAGAATGATTAAGATTCAGAATAAAATAATTGTTTTCTAACAGTTTACCGGCTGATTCTGCAATCATGACAAAGCGCCACGGAGTTGAAAAATCGGTATTATAAACTGCTTTACCATCAAGAGCAGCAACAAGCATTAAACTATCTTTTGCAGATCGGCTAAATTTCATTCTAGCATGATCTACCAATGCTGCTTCCCCCAAAGCAATGAAACGGTTTTGCTCCATTTCAATTACATATGGCCGCTCAGTTCCATTCACAGTTTTACTGATATTGCCCCGGCTGTATTTTGCCTGCGCAGCTCCGGTAATCCAGGAAGGGTAGTCCTTAGTAAACTTGAAACCAGTAAGTTCACGGGAAACAATAACTTGCTTAGTGGCAGGCACATTATATTTAAATGCGACACCTTCATTATAAACTCTTGAAGTAACCGAGAACAAACGAAAAGGCTCTTTATGCTCTTTAAATTGAATGGTAACTTCATTATAATTATCAGAATACGTATTTTTTTCTCCGTATACCGGGTTCCATTGCTCATTTACAAGTTTTCGTTTTGCGGAAACAATTGCAAGGTTTTCTGACAATGGATTGTCATTTTCAAATTCGAGTCCTAAAGGAGAATTAGCGATAACCTGAACACCTGCATAAGAAATAGAATAGCTTAAAGAATTGCCTGTGCTAAAGATTAATACTGTTTTTTTATCGGGGCTTAATACTTTTACCTCTTTTGCCTGAAGTATTAGAGAATTACTTATAAAACACAGTACCAGCAGAAATTTATTCATATTTTACAATGCTCCTATATAAGGTTTTGATTTACTAAATGGAATAAACTCTACACGGTAAGGTGTGTTGGCACACATCATACTCCAAAACACTTTGCCATTTTTATTGATAAGAAACACCTGATTTTGTTTAGAAACGCAGGTTAAAATAGTACTATCGTTAATTAGATAGGCACTTCCCATTCTATCTGTAAAAGTTCCTTCATGTAATTGAGTCTGCAATTTTAAAGATATTCGTTTGGATACCGGATTTAAATCAAAGACTAATATCTGCGAACGCTTTTTGCTGGTCCCATTATCAAATAGCACGAGGTTGCGTCTACTATTTATATGAACTGCATGTCCCTGATCGAACTCAGCACCTTTAGGCAATGCAAAATCTCCTCCCTTTCCGAACTTCCACATCACTTTTTTGTTTGTGGCATTAACTTTCCAGATCTGGCCGTTATTGTAAAATGAAATGATGTAGTTTCCATCCGTATCAATAAAAAGGCTGTTGGCATGCATCCAATCTTTTGCCTCTTTTAAAATGTTTTTTTCTTTTAAAGGATCAAGCGCTTCAAATACACTCCAGCTCCATATTTTTTTTCCTGATTTATCTAACACCAAGATACCATCCCCTTTAACTGTATCGGCTTCTTTGCCTCCTACAGCCCTTAAATCGATAAGTTTTTCATCTGCGCTTAAGGTAACGTATTGATTTTTCGCATTAAGTAATATTTCATGATGAATTGTTTGTTTAAAATCCATCACTCCTTTCTTTAAATGAAAAATGGTATCACCGGTTAGAGACAATTCCAAAATTTCATTTCCATAGCTCGTTGGATAGTCCATTGGGGCTAAAATTGAAAGAATAGTTTTGTTTTGTGTAAAATGAGCTACCTTAACCCCGGTATTATGGAATCTCTGATACCACCTTAAGGTACCCTGAAAATCTATCATCCCAATACAACCCGGTGTTTCTCTGTTGTAAACCAACATGCTACCGGCTTTAAATTCAGTTGGTAATTCCTGCTCATTTTGAAGATTTACATGATACAAGCCAAGTAATTGGTCGGGAACATCTTTTGTTTTAAAAGTATATATCTCAGATTCGAACCTTACACCGCCATTTCCCGATACAATACGATATTGATAAGTGGAATTAAATTTCAAATTGGTTAACACAATTTTAAAGTCACTTCTTTGTTTAGAAACAGGAGTTGCATTTAATTTATCCTTTTGGCCATTTAGCCAATATTCAATGTATGCATCTTCAGGTTTAGCACAAGAAAATTGAACTGCAACTCTTAGTGAGTTTCCATCTGCTGTTTCATTCAATGAAATATTTTTGAAAGTACTAAATACATCATCATTACACGCATTAACACAGATTACAATGATCATTATTCCAATAACAAATATTCTTGAGCGGTTTATTTTTGAAAACATTTAATATAAATATATATGACTTTAAATCTGTGGGTTTAAAGGTGAGGCCGTCATCATCATGATGACCACAATCATCATAATGACGACCTACCTTTTTTAGGCACCCAAAATGGGCACCCATTTTTGAGAGCCTATTTAAAGAACTACCGCCATAAGGGGTTTTGTTCAATTTTGTTATTGGTTTGTAACTCAGCTGTCGGAATTGGGAAAACATAATTCCTAGGCTGTAAATATTGGGCACCTTGCTTGTTTGTTTCCATAAAATGCACCTTTAACTGTGCAGGTGTATACCAGCGTTTTAAATCTTGCCATCTATTTTGTTCAAAAAACATCTCTAACAACTTTTGATGACTAATTTCGTTCATAACACTTGTTAAGTCAGGAAGGTTTGCCCCAGTTTTCTCTGGTAGTCCTGCTCTTACTCTAATTCTGTTAATATCAGCAATTGCTTTTGCTAAATCTCCATTTTGAGCAGCAGCTTCGGCATGCATAAGCAATACCTCTGCATAACGCATAATTACATTATTAGCAGTAGAAGGCGTTGCCGACCAATAATTGTCTGCACTCTCTTTACCGCTCCAACCATTGGTAAATTTATTGATCAAGAACTGATTAGTTCCTGATATATCTAACAATGATTTGGGGTCGATTTTCGATATATTAGCCTGAGCAGAAGCCCATAGGTCATCAAAAGTTTTGGTTCCGCCATACCAGGTGATATCGGTTTCGCCGAAATTCGAACGTTTCCATGATAAGGTATAATACATTCTTTTGTCGAACTTAGTATCCGAGCCAGCAGGTCTTTTTTCCAACATAAATTGATTGATAAGATAATTGGTTGGAACATATTTAAACCATCCGCCTCCAGCAGGAGGGCCAATCAACTGAGGTAAATAATTATACATAGGTGAGTTTGCTCCTTCTACACCCCAAGGACCATAAGGATCGCCAAAAGGGCCATAAACCCATTGAAAAACAGCTTCTTTGTTAAACTCATTTTTATCGGTAAAGTTTTCAGAATATTCAGAGATTAAATCGTAAGCATATGGAGCAGTATTTAACAAGGCTAACGTGGTCTCCGCTTTTTGATAATCTTTGGTATACAGATATGCTTTACCTAAATAAGCAATGGCAGCACCACTTGTTGCTCTGCCCAAATCTGCAGAAGGCCTTGTAGTTGGCAACCCATTTTGGGCATCTGTAAAATCTGAAATTGCCTGTGCATAAACCTCCGCGACAGGTTTGCTTGGCATAAATTGATCATCGGCAGTTTTTGCCGGGGCAATAATAAGTGGCACGTCTCCGAAATTAGACGCCAATGTAAAGTAACAAAGTCCACGCAGAAATTTGGTCTCAGCAATATATGACTTCTTCAAATCATCACTAACCTCCACCTTATCGGCATTAGCCAATACTAAATTTGCGCGATAAATGGATTTATAAAGCGATGAAAAAGTAGAAGATGCATCTGAATTTGTAGCTTCATTTGTGAATAAAGCAATATTAGTAGTAGCAGCTTCACCACCTGGAAATGTAAGCACATCATCGCCCAACGAATTGATGTTCTGGATACCAGTAAATGCACCCCAATAACCATATAAAGGCTGTCTTAAAAGACTATAAACGGAAGCTACAGCCGATTTTAAATCAGCTTCAGTTTTCCAGAATTGTTCTTCAGTAATTTTATTTGGATTTGTTGTTTTAAGAAAATCTTTTTTACAACCATATATCGTTAACAACGCAAGTGGAAGTACCAGTAATTTTATTTGGATTTGTTGTTTTAAGAAAATCTTTTTTACAACCATATATCGTTAACAACGCAAGTGGAAGTACC
>NZ_JBFTIZ010000163.1:0-16409 GCF_056395165.1 Pedobacter sp. 10L46_2 | reverse complement strand
ACCTTAAGTACTACAAATATAAGCGTAATTATTTTATTTAATCAAACATTTTAATCATTTGATTAAAATCATACACATACATCTTAATAACGCAGAGATCAAGTATTTTTTCTACTTTTGGTTCATACTTTCGAAGCATCAACTTTACATATGTTTTCTCGTAATCGCTTTTTTGACTTTTCGCAAAAGGTCAATTATAAAAATGAAATCCTGGCAGGCCTAACGGTTGCCATGACAATGATGCCCGAATCTTTATCATTTGCTATCCTTGCCGGATTCCCTCCCTTATCAGGCTTATATGCCGCCTTTATTATGGGACTGATTACCTCAATTTTAGGTGGCAGGCCGGGTCTTATTTCGGGTGGTGCAGGCGCTACCGCAATTGTTCTTATTGCTTTAATGAAGTCAAATGGAATTGAATATGTTTTTGCTGCCATTGCATTGGCTGGCATTATCCAGATAGGGGTTGGCCTGTTTAAACTGGGAAAATTTATTAGCCTGGTGCCTCAACCGGTAATGTATGGTTTTGTGAATGGCTTGGCGGTTATCATTTTTATGGCGCAATTGCAACAATTTAAAACTGTTGTGAATGGAGAATCGGCCTGGCTCAGTGGTACTCCATTATTTATTATGGGTGGTTTAGTACTGCTTACCATAGCAATAGTGGTGCTTTTGCCAAAAATAACTAAAGCTGTCCCTCCATCTCTAATAGCTATAATAGTAGTTTTTTTACTGGTCCTTGGATTCAATATTGACACAAAAATGGTAAGAGATATTGCTTCTGTTAGTGGTGGGTTCCCTCCATTTCACATACCTGCTATACCCTTTGAGTTTAAGACTTTACAGGTTATTTTTCCATATGCCTTAATTATGGCAGGCGTTGGTTTAACAGAAGGATTATTGACCCTCAATTTGGTTGATGAGATTACCACCACAAAAGGCAACGGTAATAGAGAATGTATTGCGCAAGGGACTGCAAATATTGCTAATGGCTTTTTCTTTGGAATGGGGGGGTGCCCAATGATTGCTCAAACACTGGTTAATTTATCGGCTGGTGCCAGAGCAAGATTATCTGGAATAATTGCTTCATTAACCATACTTATTATTATACTTTTCGGTGCACCTATTATTGACCGCGTTCCAATGGCTGCATTAACAGGGGTAATGATTATGGTTGCCATAGGTACATTTGAATGGGTTAGTTTCCGCATCATTAACAAAATGCCCAGGCAGGATATCTTTATAGGAATTCTTGTGGCCGGAATTACCATTTGGCTTCATAATCTGGCACTTGCAGTACTTATAGGTGTTATCATTTCAGCCTTGGTATTTGCATGGGAAAGCGCAAAACGAATCCGTGCAAAAAAATATATAGATGAACTTGGGGTTAAACATTACGAAATATTTGGCCCCTTATTTTTCGGATCTGTAGCCGCTTTTAATGAGAAATTTGACGTGACCGGAGACCCTCAGGAAGTTATCATAGATTTTAACGAAAGTAGAGTAGCGGACATGAGTGGTATAGAAGCACTAAATAAATTAACTGAACGTTATAAACTGGCAGGAAAGAAATTACACCTGCAGCATCTTAGTGAAGATTGCAGGACGTTACTCAAAAATGCTGAAACAGTGATAGAAGTTAACATCAAACAATTTTGATCTATTGCTGTTGCTTTGATATTAAATAATAAGAATGAAATTAGTTTACACGGATCCCTTTGCCATCGAACTCCATGGAGTTAAGCTTACAGTCTATCCACAAGAGGATGGCATCTATAAAGTTTTTAAAGGTTCAAATAAATTTGCTATTCTACATGCTGTAGTCCATGAACTGGGTATTACCTGGGAAACAAAGGGATGGATAGATCAGTCGTACGTAAATGAAATTGGAAAACTGATCGAGGAAGAGCATGTTGATTTGCTTTAACTGATTAGGGTTTGTAAACTGGATCAATTGTTTATCTTCATGAAAAAAAAGAATCATGAAGAGTTTCCCTGTGGCTAAGCTGATACCAAGATTGTTGATGCTGGTTTCCGTATTATTGCTAACTTCCTTTTCCTCTGGAAAAAGAGTAAAACTGAATATTGTTTTTATAGGAGACAGTATAACGGAGGGAGGTGCACTAAAACAGCCATCCTTAGAGGCAACGCCTCTTATAGTTCAGCAAATCCTAACTTCAAAAGGACGCTTTAGCTCTGTTAATATTGCAAACATGGGCTATAGCGGACATACCAGCCTTGATTTTTTGCCGGCCACTAATACTGACTTCCCGAAGGTTATCGAAGCCGCAAACGCTTTAAACAAGGATACCTCGGCCACGCTTTTGTTTTCTATTATGTTGGGAACTAACGATAGCGCAATATTCGGGCCCAACGGATCGCCTATCTCTGCTGAGCAATACGATCAAAATATTTCCAAAGTGATTGATATTTTATTAAATCAGTTTCCAAAGGCAAAATTTGTACTTCAGTATCCACTTTGGTATAGCGCTAATACTCAAAACAATGCAGCTTATTTAGAAGAAGGTTTAAACAGATTAGAAAGTTACTTCCCAAAAATTGATAACCTGGTTAAAAGGTATACCAAATTAGCTCCTAAACGGATATTTGCAGGTGATAAATCTGGCTTTGATTTTTTCAAAAAGAATCATACTACTTTGTTTAAACCTGAACAAGGAAAAAAGGGCACGTTCTATTTGCATCCAAATGCCGAAGGATCAAAAGAGCTGGCAAGAATATGGGTTAAAGGGATCTTAAAGGCCATCTAAAGTTCCAAGGGAGGATAATTATGGTTTTTTGCGTAATATTGAACATTAATCCTTAGTCAGATGATGCTCCCTAAAAAACTAAGCTGCTTTCTACTGGTTTGTATCTGCTTATTTAGCTGCATTGCCTTACGTGCTCAAAAGAAAGATTCAATTAATAAATCCCTTGTAAAGGACAGCTCAAAATTAGATTTTGTAGCTAAAATGCAGGCTTTTGCAAAACGTTCTTCGAAAAAAAGTGCTGATGAGTTTGATGCCGATAAAGCAACGATTGCTCAAATCAAAACGTTTGACGAGATACAACGGACCATGCAAAAAGCAAAGATCTATGTAAATGGCAAATTAGACACGACGGATACAAAAAACGAGCTTAAAAAGATCGAAGAAGATTTTGCTGTGGCTGGTGATGGTATTTTTACTGACAGAGGATCATCACAAACATTCCGAAATCTAACTGCTACCTCAAAGATATTATCGCAACTGCTAAATAAAGTAAATGCAGGGAGTTTGGAAACCTCTGGAAGTCACCTGGTAATTACCGGCCATTTGAAGAAATACTTTATTTTTCAAAAACAAAAGGATTATTGACCCTTACATTTTATGCGGGGAACAATACAGGTAAATTAATATTGCTTGTTTTACTTATTGCTACTTCTTTTATTTATCTGCGCTCACTTAAAAATATTTATTTAGAAAATAATCTGCTAAAAACTGATTTTGATGGCCAATTGGTACTCAGGTATCCATTGCTCTCTGCTATGTTAATTATTATAAGTTTATTTCAGTTCTTTTTTGTATCGCCTCCTTTTATTTTAAACGTTATTTTTTGGTCAATATCCTGCATTTGTCTGAGCATTATTTTTAGAAAATATATAAGCAAATACTGGATGCGTGTGTGGTTGATTATGGTTGTAGTTTTTCTGATTGCTGCTTTGGGTAATTTGATACTACAGGCCTCCAGAATAGAGCGATGGGGTATGCTTATTACTTCTATACTTGGGGTAATAGTTGGCCTGATTACAATATTAAAAGGGCATCGCGAAGAGCTTAGAGAGAAATGGATTGTATGGTCTATCGCTTTTATGGCCTTACTTGAACTAATATCCACGCTGGCAAATTTGTTTGGAAGGTATAATTTGGCAAAAACACTGTTCATTGGCGGATTTTTAAACGTGGTTATTGCCATTCTTTTTCTTTGGACAGTGCGGCTTATTAATGAAGGGCTCTTTCTTGCATTTAATGTATATTCAGGACAGGATAAAAAGCTTTTTTACCTCAACTTTGAAAGGGTAGGCAAAAGGGCTCCTTTGTTATTCTATATACTACTGGCTGTAGGTTGGGCGATATTACTTGGCCGTAATTTCCCGGCATTTGATTACCTACTTAAGCCTTTTCAAAACTTTTTTACCCAGGAGCGCACTCTTGGTGATTATACCTTCAGCATCAATAATCTGGTATTATTTATTGCAATTATGTCGATTGCAGTTATTGTGTCCAAGATCGTTTCTTTTTTTGCATCTGATGGACATCTTCCAGATAATAAGGAAAATAAGAATGAGAGACAGGGGATAGGGAGCTGGTTGCTACTGGTGCGTATTTCGATCCTGTGCATCGGGTTATTTTTGGCTGTAGCAGCAGCAGGGATTCCTGTTGATAGGATAACCATCGTTTTGGGTGCTTTAGGTGTGGGTATAGGTTTTGGTCTGCAAACTTTAGTTAACAACCTGGTAAGTGGACTCATTATTGCATTTGAAAAGCCCGTTAATGTTGGAGATATTGTTGATGTTGACGGCCAGGGTGGTAAAATGAAATCTATTGGGTTCAGGAGCAGTGTAATTTCTACCTGGGATGGCGCCGATGTAGTTATGCCCAATGGCGATTTGCTTAATGCTCATCTGATCAATTGGTCGCTCGGCGGAAACCGTAAACGCATATCGATCCTGATCGGCATTGCCTACGATGCTGATCTGGAGAAGTGCAGGCAGTTACTGACGGAGATTTTAAACAATGATCAGCGGATCAGCAAGAATCCGGGTCCTGTTGTACAATTCGAGCAGTTCAGCAATAGTTCAATCGATCTGCGGATATATTTCTGGACAAAACATATTGGAGATACGTCTGCTACAAGGAGCGATCTGATTATAGCTATCGTTGCAGCTTTTAAAGCCAATGGCATCGCAATACCATTTCCTCAACAGGACATCCATCTTCATCATCCAGATCAGCAATAAAACAACTACTTGCCATGCACCATCAAGAATTTGAACCTCCTGAAGAGCTACAAGATATCATAAAGTGCTTTTGGTACAACAGAAAAGAATCTGGAGAACTGGAATCGAGTTTCGAGGTAGTGCCTGATGGCTACGCTGAAATTATTTTTTATTTTGGAAACCTTTATAGCATTTCTTATAATGATGGTTTACAGCCATTGCCCTCACCGTTTATGATGGGACTGCTAAATCAACCTGTTCTTTTTAATACACAAAACCGCTTGGAAATCATTGGTATCAGGTGCTTTCCATGGACTGTTTTCGATTTGCTTGGATTGCCATCCGGTAAAGATGGGCTGCGCATATTTGAACATCCGATAGCCCGGCTTCAGTTGACTTTGAATAAATTGATTCATGCCAATAGGATAGATGATGCGATAGCCCATGTAAAACAGTATTTCTTAAATGAACGCTCTCAGATTGGCCCCGACAATACCTTATTCAAAGCGGGAGTTGCTATGAGAGAGGCAAAGGGTGCTATTTTGGTAAGCGAGGTAGCGGCGGCGGCTCATGCAACGGTTCGTACATTGGAAAGGAGATTTAAGCAATCTTCTGGCCATACAGTTAAAGACGTGTCTGGCCTGATGCGTTTTGAGGAGGTACGAAACCGGTTATGGCATTACCCGGAATCCAACCTTGCCAGCTTGGCCCAGGAACTCGGCTACGCGGATCAAGCGCATCTTAGCAAGGAATTTAAGCGCTACAGTGGCACTACACCAGGGGTATTTGCACGAAAGGCAAAGAAAGGAAAACAGACTGTCGGCAGTGATTTTGTCGCGTTTGTACAAGCCTAACGCAGGAACATTCCAGAATTTTGTGTTTAAATAAATCATATGAAAACACAAAATAAATCCATTTACGATGTCATCATTTCGGGTGCAGGACCTGTAGGTCTGTTCCTTGCCTGTGAACTAGCACTTGCCAAATGTTCAGTCCTGATACTGGAAAAGGCGGAGAATCCGCAGTCTCCATTGAAACAACTTCCTTTCGGGATACGAGGACTCTCAGCACCTACTATTGAAGCGCTTTACCGCCGTGGTTTACTTGAAGAGCTAGAGCTGCATAAACAGCTTAAAAATCCACATCAAAATGCAAAGGAAGGGGCACAAAGGCAGGGAGGACACTTTGCTGGTATTCCATTTCTTGCCGTCAATGTTGACACTTCACAATGGGCGTATCGTTTACCTTGCTCTACCCAGACTAATTTAATTTCTGAGATGCAGGAGATTGAAACAGTTTTAACCCGCCGTGCAGAATCTTTAAATGTACAAATCAGGCGCGGGCATGCCATTACTGACTTTAATCAAACTGCGGATGAGGTAGCGGTTCAGTCTGGTGATCAATCTTTTAAAGCTAAATGGCTGGTAGGTTGTGATGGGAGTCGAAGCGTTGTCCGGAAGATTGCTGGTTTTGAATTTGCAGGCACAGAACCGGAATTCACCGGTTATTCTGTAAAAGCGGATATAGCTAACCCGGAAAAGCTCAGCCCTGGCCGAAATGTGACTGCAAGAGGCATGTATATGCAATCTCAGCCTGGCTATGTACTAATACAGGATTTTGATGGTGGAGCATTTCATCACTCGGGAAATCCAATCACGCTCGAACATATTCAAGAAGTGTTGCGCCGTGTGTCGAATACCGATGTAACGATCAGCACCCTCCATATTGCCACCACCTGGACCGATCGGGCGCGGCAGACCACAACCTACCGCAACAGGCGGGTGCTTTTAGCTGGCGATGCTGCACACATCCATTCGCCGTTAGGGGGACAAGGGCTTAACCTTGGGCTAGGCGATGCCATGAACCTGGGTTGGAAGCTTGCAGCAACCATCAATGATAAAGCCACAGATGGTTTGCTAGACACTTATTATACCGAACGGCATCCAATTGGCGCACAAGTTTTGGATTGGTCACGCGCACAGGTTGCAATTATGAAACCAGACCCGCATGCTCGCGCGCTGAATGCAATTTTTCGCGATTTGATCAACACGCGTGAGGGCGCCACCTATTTTGCAGGAAGGGTATGGGGTATCAACATACATTACCATTTAGGAGGAATCCACCCGCTGGTAGGGCACAGCGTTCCCAACTTTGAGTTCGAAGATGGTACTACGATTGGTGAGCTTATGCGGGATGGCCATTGGACACTTCTTGATTTTGACAAGAATGTTTTAATAAAAACTTTGGCAACTGAATATGGCAATCAAATCAACTTTATATCTGGACAAGTGAAAGAACAATTCGGCCTAAGTGTTGTGTTGATACGCCCTGATGGAATTATCGCCTGGGCTTCTGATAATGAAGCTCATGAAAACTCATTTAGACAAGCAATTGCATTTTGGATTACAGGCGTCACATCGGAGGCCATTGATCGTTGTTGATACGGTAATTGAGCGATACCAAACCACTTTCATAAGTCTTGCTTTTTAGAAGAGTGAGTTTGGTTCGGTTATCCTTTTTGTGGAACAGGGTTTTACCATCACCAAGCAGTATAGGATGTACTGACAACCATAATTCATCGACAAGGCCTTCTTTCATCAGGGCATCGGTAAGTTCAGCACCACCATATAACCATATATCTTTACCTGGTTCTTCTTTTATCCTTCGCGCTTCAGTAATGCTATTGTCAGATATAAGTATGGCACCTTCTTTTACTGTTTTCAATGTTTTAGAAAATACATATTCTTTCATTGCAGGCATTCCGGGAACTATTTCTCCGTTATTGCTATCGGCATACTGTTGCGCTATCTCGTAACTTTTACGGCCAATAAAAATGGCATCTATGCGGTCAAAGAATTCGTTTAAGCCATAGTCCTGGTCCGTAAAGCACCAATCATATTCACCGTTAGGTCCTTCAATATATCCATCCAGTGTTATTGCTAATCCTAATATTAATTTTCTCATATCGCTAATGTTTTTGTATTGCAAAACTGCAAAGATTAAATTAACTCAAATTGTACAAAACGGACATCAATGAATAATATGTTGCGCATGAGTGAATTTACCAGGAGCATATCCAGTATATGTTTTATAATCACGATTAAAATGAGCCTGGTCATAGTAACCGCTTTTATAAGCAATTTCCGTAAGTGAGAGGGCTGGGTATTTTTTTATATAGTGAAGTGATTGTATGAACCGGTACACACGCAAATATTCTTTGGGTGATAGGCCAATACATTGCAGAAATTTTCGTGAAAGATGGCGCTGACTGACACCAGCGTCGTTTGCAAGCTTACTTACAGACAACAAGCCACCGGAAAATTGCGCCTGCTGCAGGCAATAGGCTACCTGCAAATCGTTTTTAGCTGTGGTTAATTGTTGCAGCAAATAGTTTTGCAGTATGCCTACACGTGTTTCATTGTTACAGGCACAGGCTAGATTATCTTCTATTTCTTCCGCCAGATTATTCCATATATCGGATAAGGCAGCTGTAGTGTCGGCTAATGTATGAATGGGTATCTGAAAGAACTTATATGCCATGCCAGGATGGAAACAAACAGCAAGGCAACCTGCCCCTTTGCGCATCTGGACATCCATGGGCCGGCTCATACGAAAGCTAACGATACTACGCTTGTGCAGTTCATCGCCAATGATTGCCACTGGCGTGCTGGTGTAATTCACAAATAACTCAACACAAGTATCAGGTAATACTCGTATATGACTTATATCTGTGCCTTCATCACAATCCATAGTACATATCACTTTGACATAGGGCCGGAGGCTCGTCATGATATCGTATAATTGAATACGCATAATTTAAAACAGCTCCATAGTCAATTTGTGATGTTCATACCAGTAATGGGGGACAAGGTCATAATTAAATATCTCTTTTTCTATAAAGCCGCATTTTTTTAGAACTCTTTGGGATTGCAAATTATCTATATCAGCTATAGCATAAATTGAAGGAAGTTTAAGTTCGTTAAAACCATATTCTACTGCTGCTTTTGAAGATTCAGTCGCATAACCTTTTCCCCAATGCTTCTTTAGAAATCTATAGCCTAGATCATGATAGTCTTTATGGCCATTGGTTAAATCAGTGATTAATTTAAATCCGCCCCAACCTACAAAATCACTCGATTCTTTTTCAATTATTGCTAGCCGTCCCACTCCGTTGTCAACATATTRTTGTCTAATGAATTTTATAACATCTTTAGCCTGTTGAATATTTTTAATTGGATTTTTTCCGAGGTGCTGATGCACTTCGGGATCAGAATCTAAACTAAAGATGCCTTCGACATCAGTTTCTAATAATTCTCTAAAATAAAGTCGCTCGGTTTCAATAAACATCTTCATTCTCAAACTTATTAATATTAAATGGAATTAGTTTTAGTTCACAAAGGTGTACCAGAGATTTCCTTTATTATTTTTATACTGAAAGAATGCCTGCCCATCAGCCACCTTTGGATTTCGTCCGGATTGATGTCAAGAGAGACAGCAAGGTCATTTGCCGAAAGGCCTTTATCTGCTAATTTTTTTGCTGTTTTATTGGCAATGTCCAGATTCAGCTGCGTTAATTCTTCTATAGCAGGGTTGCCGCTTTCTTCCAACCAGATGGATACAAAATCGTTCTTTTCCATTTATGTTTGTTGTAATTGTTTAAGGCATTCAGGGCATTCCGCACCGTTTGTTCATTTTGGCTGCAAAACTAGTAAACAGAGATGAGATCTATAGCCTATACAAGCTAAATAATCTTGTTGTTAACAGTGTAAGAAAGGGCTTCAACAATATTACTCACACCTAAACGCTCAAAAATCCGTCTCCTATAATACTTCACTGTGTCAGCAGAAACAAATATTTTTTCTGCAATTTGATTAATTGTTAATCCTTGCGCATGCAAACGCAATATCTCGATCTCCCTTTTTGTGAGTTTAGGTTTCTCTGATTTACGCCAAACATTATTTTCTATATTTAATTCCCAGGTTTCATCTGTGCCTTGTTTATGAATACAAACATTGCCTGCATTTTTATGATGTGAAATAGAAACGATGCACATTGCTTTCCATAACTGATCATCGCTTGTCAAAAACAACGGGGTAAGCTTATGATTGATGAGAATATGCTTACCATCCTTATTAACTAAATGGAAATCGTAAGTTATGCTATATGATTTTTTCGCGTGACCAGGCAGTTTTTTATAGAAATCAAATCCTGCATCATTAATGAGGTTTAGCAGTTCCAAATCTCTTTCAGGAACATTTTTAAAATAGAAATCATAACCCATCTCCAACACTTCCTCAGAAGAATACCCGCATAAAAACAATGGGTTTTCTGAAACGTATTCAAACGCCATCTTTTCATAATCAATAACATATATACTCTCATATGTTAACCTTGCAAAAGACTTTACGACTTCCAAATAATGTTGCTGTTGAAGATGGTCGTAATCTGATATTCTTTCAACCTTATTCTTGGTAAGCAGGCTTGAATTAATGTTGCTTTTCATTAGCTACTAGGGCTTATTAGCAAATCTACACTAAAGTGTAGTTTTTGAGATTTTTTTTGTGCGGATTTTTACAAGAAACATTTTTCGCATAGCTAAGAGAGAGCTATCCCAAAATGGTATGAAACCACACTAACGGCCAAAATACAGACATACAAAACAAATGACAAATTGTAAAACCTGCAACCTCGAATTAACTTCAAAATACTGTCCAAACTGCGGACAACCTAGTCAGCTTAAAAGAATTGATGGACACTACATTATTCATGAAATTGAACATGTTTTGCATTTTGAACGTGGGATCCTATACACTATAAAAGAACTTATAGCAAATCCAGGACAGAACGTAAGAAACTATCTTTCAGATAACAGAAGTCGACTTGTTAAGCCAATAATTTTCATTATTGTTACATCTCTTATTTATTCAACATTTAGCAACTTTTTCCATATTGAAGATGGTTATGTAAATTATTTAGACGATCATAAATCTACAACGAGTGCAATTTTTAAATGGATACAGGGACATTATGGTTATGCGAATATAATCATGGGTATTTTTATTGCATTATGGACAAAGCTATTTTTCAGAAAATATAAATTAAACATTTTTGAAATTTTAATCCTTCTGTGTTTTGTGATTGGAATGGGAATGTTGATTTATTCAGTTTTCATAATTATTCAAGGTTTAACACATTTTAACCTAATGCAAACTGCAGGTATTGTTGGGTTTGTTTATACTACTTGGGCAATTGGACAATTTTATGAAAAAGGAAAAGCCATTAATTATGTGAAAGCATTTTTTGCTTACATTTTAGGTATGATCACTTTTGCATTGACGGCAATAATGATTGGGGCAATAATAGACACAATAATTAGACATTAAAACTTATGAGCATTAAAAAAGGGCAATCATTCTTATTCCTAATTATAGCAATTATTTTAGGATGGACTATTTTTAAACAGTTTGATTTTGAAAATTTGAAATTTGAAAAACCAGCATTAGCTATTGTATATATATTGACTTTTGTAATGTCTGTTTACTTTCTTGTTAAAAACGTTAAAAGAGAGGAATAGCAGCCAACCTAGGTTGGCTGTGATGATACTCCAACTGCGCCTTGCTTATATTCTGCTTTACCAAATAAACTTATAGTCGTCTATACGATCTGATTTCACAAAACGCGTCAGCTTACCGTCGTGGAAATAAAAGAATAAATAAGGTTCAGCATTGGCGATAATTACTCCTCTGGAGATAATACGATAAATATTTGTGCCATTATTATCGAGTGACATCAATTCCGCAGAGCGGTTAGCTTGTTTGAATTCATTTTCTGACATGCCGATCTTAATTGAGGATTCTTGATATGACATACTCTTGCAGCCTAAAGCTATTACCGCCAGGCAGATTAAAATTATTTTTTTCATATGTGTTTATTTGTGTGTAATGAAGTGGGTTCAATAATTATGCCTTTTAGTATCCCTAAAATATATAAGGACCCATAGTTTTGAGAAAGACAAATAAAACGCTGATTGTCAATATTTTTATTTCGCGTAACTTTATATCGATAAAATCCGGTTAAATGGCGTTATTTCAAAGGGTTTTAAAATTGGGGTCCTGAATGGGGCACCATTTTATTTGACCTGTTTTGATGTGTTTTAAAGAACTTTTTGTGTGATACAAATATAATCATTTAGTAGGATTTGGCCAAGGCTATCGTCAATTTTATTATGCTGATTCCAGTTTTCCAAACCTCTAAAAGAATCTCTACCAAGATTTTTAGAAAAAATCAGTAACTAAATGTATTAATATTTGACTAATTCAAGAACTGATTTCTATATTCAGTAGGGGTAATCCCAACAGCTTTTTTAAATAAGCGTGAAAAATAAGGGGGATTTTCAAAACCAAGTTGAAATGCAGTTTCTGCTACAGTGTTGTCCGTACTCATCAATATGTTTTTTGCCTCGATGATTAGTGCTAAATGAATGTGGTCTATGGCAGTCCTGCCGGTTTCCTGTTTCAATAGATCGCTAAGATATCCTGCCGACAATGATAACTGAGATGCCATATATTTTACCGTTGGCAATCCATGCTTTTGAAGGTTTCCGCTCTCAAAATATGCATTTAGGATTTCTGTAAACTTAGAAATTATTGTGCCAGACAGAATAGTCCGGTTCAAGAACTGCCGATTATAAAATCTTGACGAATATTTCAGAATGGACTCAATATAGCCAATCATTATCTCTCTACTGAGATTATCCTGGTTGTTATAATATTCCTCACGTATTTTATTAAAGAGATTCCAAATGGTTTCTTCTTCTTTAGGGGATAGATGTAGTGCCTCATTAGCCTCGTAATCGAAGTAGCCGTATTTTTTAATTGTTGCATGAAGTGGATGATTGATCAAATAATCTTCATCTATAAAGATGATGAATCCGTTATCTTCTAATTCAATGTCATTCATCTGTATGATCTGATCGGGTTTCATAAAAAACATAGAACCGGTATCGCTATCATACTTGGTCTTTCCGTACATAAGCGTGCCAGATTTCATCTTTTTTAAAGCAATCTTATAAAAACCCAGTGTGAATTCCGAATAAACAAAATTGCAGCCTTTTATGTCTTCAAATGTTAGAACACCAAGCAATGGATTTTCCGGTGGAGGAAATCCGTTTGTTTTATACATCTCGGTTATAGTCTTAAAATGTTTCATGTTTAATCTACTGAAATTTACAATTATTTTTCAATGATAAATTTAAGATTCCCTTTTTCCAATGATTCTTTATCTGAAAGGGATATTAATTGGTCTAATATCAGATACCTACTTATTAAACAGACAATGGATTTTTATCGAAAACCATTGTCTGTCCGGGTATTTAATGGCCCACCCCTTAAGTTTAATAATGGCTCCAAGCGCTTTAAGTTAATCAGGGTCAAGCTGATTGACAGCAAGAATTTTGTTGTCTAATCAACTGAGTCAGTTTATATTTCTTTATAGTTTAAATGACGAATATCTCTGGCAGGTGTAACCGGAAGACAAGCAGTTACTCACGTCCTTTCATTTCGTCCAAGCCACCGTCATCCTTCGGCTATGATCAATTAAGTCCTGCCCCAGTCAGAGGGTCGATCAACGCATCCAATTCGAACCTGCTCTTGCCAACCCTTCTGCGAGGTAGCGGTACAGGCGACCTTAAGGCTAAAATCTATAACGCGCTGTCTTAGGCCAATGATGTGCCGTAATCAGACAGCTACTGCCCAATACCCGAAATCAGCTCCTGCCGATGCTTCAGAATCCATTGCTTAAGGGTCATGGCTTGCTGTCCGGTTACATGCGGAACATCATTTCGAACGCTTCCGATATAGCCCATCCGCCCATCCACCACCTGACGCATGACCTCGACGCCGCCATCCGCATACCAGGTCTCTACCGGGATACTTGCCGACGTGAAAACAGCCTGAAATTCCGCAGGGCCAAGGTGGTTGGGAGTAATTTCTTTATCCAGGATGTCGCTTAGAAGTATGGAGAGCTCAGCGCCTGTGGCAACATCGCTACTTAACCAATAGTCTTTCCCAGCGTGCCTGGCCGGCCCCTCCCGAAGCGCGGTAGCCGCAACTAGAGCAACATCCGCTGCGGCCACCCAACCCATCCGGTGCTCGTTCCAATAAGTGGTGAGGGTATCACCCTTTAGGTATAGGGTGAGTATGTTTTCCATAAACGTATTTGGATGCAGGAATGTCCAGGCCATTCCGCTAGCTTTGATATAAGCCTCAACCAGTTGATGCCAGGCGAAGGCTGGGCTCGTGCAATCCCATTCTCCAAACACACCCAGATGCACTATATACTCAACGCCGGCTTTCCGTGCTGCATCCAACAGTGTCTTGCTCTGTGTAAGCATGGCAACTGTGTATCCGGTCAGAAGAAATATTCGATCTACACCAGCCAGCGCAGCGCCGAAAGTTCGAGGATCGTCCAGATCAAGGTGAACGATATCTTGCCCCTCTGCACGCCTACGTTGAACCTCTTCCAATCTGCGGGAAGTCGTCCTGACGTTAAGGTTTGAGCTCCCTTCTAAGTGAGAGAGCAGTTTCTTACCTACTTGCCCACTGGAGCCTAGAACAAGCACTCGCGTTTTAGCCTGACTAATMTCCATTGAATTTTTCTCCTATTATTCTTTAATGTTATTCTTTAATAAATTTCCACACGGAAAGCACATTCCGCAGAGCGTGCACAACTTCGATGACATTCCACGCTATAAGCTTATTTTACTTTTCGCCCGCGAATTCTATTTATTTTGATTTAACCATTCGTCAAATCTTACATATTCACCGGTAGCAATTTCTTTTGCCAAGTCAATCCTTGACGCTGAATCAGGTCCCATGTAGGTGTATTTTTCCCAATATCCGAACAGTTCTTTCAATTCCTTTGTTCTGTTAGATACAGTTGCAAATACTTCACCAGGGATTACTGTATAGGTGTATTCCTTACCTTGTCTTTTATAGGCTTCGAGAATATTGTTAAAGCTGTACAGTTCCGTTGCAAGCGCAAGGTAATTGCCATTGCCAGCTTTTTCAGGCTGCAAAAATGCACCAGCCACAACTTTTCCCATATCGTTGATATCTGACCAATGGATTACTTCTTTTGTAGGGTCAAGTGACAGCATCCAACCAGTTGTGCCGTCTTCTTTTTTCTGCGGTGCAAGCGGACCTATAAGGTTTTGAAAATAGAATGGAGCTTCAACAAATGTAGTGTATTTGAACCCTGCATTTTTCACCACATCATCTACCTTTGATTTATTTGAGAAATGTGGAACCTCAAATTCACCGTTACTGATTACTCCTACATCAGGAAGTGTTGACCAGACAAAATGCTGCACCCCTGCTTCCTTAGCTGCTTCCACGGCATTTTTTCCTTGGGTAATTTCGTCTGCACCTGCCCAATAGTCGGTAACCACAAATACACCATAGGCATTCTTAAAGGCAACTTTTAATGACTGTAAATCGTCCAAATCTGCAAAAACTGTTTCATGTGCCTTGCCTGAATATTTTTCAGGATTACGGGTTGTTGCTCTTACATTGAAAGATCCTTCCTCTACAAGTGTATTTACCACACCCTTACCTTGTGAGCCTGTTGCCCCAATTACTACAATTGTTTGTTTCATAATTTCACATATTTAAATTATAAAACAAAATTAGGAGATGGGTTAATTTGCCAGTTATACAAAACAAGGGAGATACGATACATTTTAAGGATACGCCTTTAAAAAAAATAAAACCCCAGTAAATACTGAAGTTTTAATGATGTATTGGATGTGCTACGATTTTGTTAAAGTAATAGACCAATCATATAAAATATAATCAAAGCCATTTTACAGGCAGTTTCTTGTAACATTTATATGTTACTAAAGATTAAAGGCGGTTTTAAGATAAAGCGGATATTTTTCCAGATCACTTTTTACGTTCCCATCTTTAAATATATCAAAACAATTATAATCGGGCACAACTTCAGCACCACAAAATCGGTAATTGGCTGTAATAGCTATTAATACGTCAGCAGTACTTCTGCCTTCAAAAAGATACTGTGCTGGATCGTCAAAACTTGCCTTTGGTGCATTCCAGGTAGCAGATACCATAAATTTCTTCTGCTGTAAGTTTCCACCAGTTCCATATTGCTTTGTTAAATCTGCTCTGGTTCTTCCGTCTCCGTTCAAAAATCTGAAATTTTCTCTGCCACTGTTAAAGACATCGTCGGCATATTTTTTATAAATCCAGGGAGCCCCAAACCAGTTGATAGGAGTCTGCAAAATGATAATATCTGCCACTAAATGTTTTTCAACCTCTTCGTTTGCATCATAACCATTTTCTACTTTCGTTTCCAAAACTTCAAACCCGTTGGCCTCAAAAAAAACCTTGGCAATAGTCTGAAGGGATTCATTGAGTAC